>JBDSKT010000163.1:0-3242 GCA_039916765.1 Sphingomonas sp. | reverse complement strand
TTTTTCAGGCGCGATGTCCGTATTCGTGTTCACGCTCGTTCCAGCGCTACCTCGAATCGCCGCATTGCTGCGTGGCGAGGGTGATCCGGCTTTCGCTCCGGTCCCGATGTTGGTGATCAGTGAAAGTCGAGTTCGGCCGCGGGTTCGGGCGGCTCCTGCCCGACAGATGACGTTGCGCGCAGCCGCTTAACCCGAGCATAGCTGCGAATGCTGAAGGGGAAACTGGCTACGTAAGCAATCGATAGTATCGCCAGAGCATGCCACGGCGCGGCCACCAACGCCGCCGCCACCAGGACGACGACCACGATCGCTTCGAAGCGGATATGCCGGCGCAGTTTAAGTGACGACCAGGAAAAGGTGGCGACACTCGACACCATCAGCAGCGCGATCAGGACGACCCAAGGGCCGACAATCAACGGCGAGCGCAGCATTGGCTCGCCGGTCAAGAACCACAAATAGAGTGGCAGCATGGCCAGCCCGGCCCCGGCCGGCGCCGGAACTCCGGTCAGAAATCCCGCCGATTTGTGAGGCTGCTCGGTAACATCGATATTGGCGTTGAACCGAGCGAGCCGCAGCGCGCAGAATACGGCCAGGAGCAGGGCGCACATCCAGCCGATCCGCGGGAGCGACGATAAAGACCACAGATAAAGGATCAACGCCGGGGAGACGCCGAACGAAATGGCGTCGCTAAGCGAATCGAGCTCGGCGCCAAAGCGGCTTTCGCCGTGCAGCATTCGCGCGATTCGCCCATCGAGTCCGTCGAGCACGCTGGCGATCATGATCATCAGCACAGCGGTTTCCCAGTGGGCGGAAATCGCGAAGCGAATGCCACTCAACCCGAAACACAAGGCCAAGGCCGTTACCGCGTTGGGTGCGATCGCGCGCAGCGGCAAGCCGCGCGGCGTACGGTGGAGCGGACGTCTCATTGGAAGATGGCGGTCACTGCGTGATGCCGCCCGGGGTGGGCACACCGCCGCGCCCGAGCACCGTTTCGCCCGCGACGCTGCGCTGACCAAGCACGACCTGGCACGCGATATCGTCGGGTAGGTAGACATCCACCCGGCTACCGAAACGGATCAGCCCGATCCGCTGCCCGCTCGCGACGATATCGCCCGGCTTTACGAACGGCACGATCCGCCTCGCCACCAGCCCGGCGATCTGGGTGAAACCGATCCGCCGCCCGTCGCGTCCTTCGACCACGATATGCTGACGCTCATTCTCTTCGCTCGCCTTGTCCAGATCCGCGTTTAGGAACTTGCCGGAGATATAGACTACTTGCCTGATCGTTCCGGCAACGGGCGTGCGGTTGATGTGGACATCGAACACCGACATGAAGATCGACACCCGCACCAGCGGCGCTTCACCCAGACCGTTATCGCCCACCAGCTCGCGCGGCACGGGGACGCGCTGGATCATCGTGATAAGCCCGTCCGCGGGCGCTACGATCAGCCCCTCCCCTTGCGGCGTTACCCGCAGTGGATCCCGAAAGAACAGCGCCACCCAGCCCGCCAGCGCAATCAAGGGCCAGGCCAGAAACCAGCCGAGCCACAGATAGCCGCACAACGCGATGACCGCTGCGATCAGGACATATTTGCGCCCCTCGGGATGCATGTCGGGAACACGCCATTTGATGGTGGAGGTGCCGACCTCCGGCTTTTCGAGCGATGCCATGATACGCGCTCTACTCGTCCATCTCGCGCCAGACAATCGCAAAGCGTGTTGCTTCGCTGATACACGTGTTCGTGGGCGCGACGGTTGATCGATCACCGCCTTGCTCCTAGACGCGTCGCAACCCCTCCCTCAGCGAAACAGAAGGCAGTGATGGCGAAGATCAAGGTGAAGACGCCGGTCGTGGAGATCGACGGTGACGAAATGACCCGGATCATCTGGGCGTGGATCCGGGAGCGATTGATCCTGCCCTATCTCGACATCGATCTCGATTATTACGACCTTGGGATCGAGCACCGCGACGCGACCGATGACAAGGTGACGGTCGATAGCGCGAAGGCGATCCAGAAATACGGCGTCGGCGTGAAATGCGCGACGATCACCCCCGACGAAGCGCGGGTCAAGGAATTCGGCCTCAAGAAGATGTGGAAGTCGCCCAACGGCACGATCCGCAACATCCTTGGCGGCGTGGTCTTTCGCGAGCCAATTGTCATCCGAAACGTGCCCCGCCTGATCCCAGGATGGACCCATCCGATCGTCGTCGGCCGTCACGCTTTCGGCGATCAGTATCGCGCGACCGATTTCCGCGTTCCCGGCCCCGGGAAATTACGCATGGTGTTCGAGGGCGACGACGGGACCGTGATCGACGAAGAAGTCTTTCAATTTCCATCCTCGGGCGTCGCGATGGGGATGTACAATCTCGACGATTCGATCCGCGATTTCGCCCGTGCTTCGATGCATTACGGCCTCAACCTCAAATGGCCGGTCTACCTCTCGACCAAAAACACCATCCTCAAGGCCTATGATGGTCGATTCAAGGATCTGTTCGCTGAGGTTTTCGAAAGCGAATTCAAAGACAAATTCAAGGAAGCGGGGATCGTTTACGAGCATCGCCTGATCGACGACATGGTTGCCTCCGCACTCAAGTGGCACGGCGAATTCGTGTGGGCCTGCAAGAATTACGACGGCGATGTCCAGTCCGACCAGGTCGCGCAGGGTTTCGGTTCGCTGGGATTGATGACGTCTGTCTTGCTCTCGCCGGATGGCAAGACCGTCGAAGCGGAGGCGGCGCACGGCACCGTTACCCGGCACTTCCGCCAGCATGAACAGGGCAAGGCGACCTCGACCAACCCGATCGCGTCGATTTTCGCGTGGACCGGCGGCCTCAAGTATCGCGGCAAGTTCGACGGCACGCCCGAAGTGACTGATTTCGCCAACACGCTTGAGCGCGTGTGCATCGAGACGGTCGAGAGCGGCGCGATGACCAAGGATCTTGCAATCCTGATCGGCCCGGATCAACCGTGGATGACCACCGAACAATTCTTCGAGGCGGTTCGGGTCAATCTGGAAACCGCGATGGGCGGCTCGGCCTAATTGCTCCGCCCTTGCCCCGCGTCGGGCGAGCGCACATGTTCCGACCGGAAGCCGAGCCCGAGAATGCGGGCCGGCAACCGGCGGAGCAACGGCACCTCGTCGAGCAGCAGTGCAGCGATTGGTGGGTTCTTCAGCGGCTTGCTCCGCGCGAGCAGCGGCGCGATTACGCGGTTCTGGATCGCCTCCTGAAAGCCCTGCGT
>JBDSKT010000162.1:0-2634 GCA_039916765.1 Sphingomonas sp. | reverse complement strand
GGCGCCGCCGCCGATCACCCCGATGCTCGTCATGCCTTCACTCCCGCACCGCGCACCGCCTCGGCCGCCGGATCGAGCGGCCAGCGCGGGCGGGCCGCCAAGTCGAGCGGATCGGTGAGCCCGGCGGCGAAACGCTCGGCCCCGGCCCAGGCGATCATCGCCGCATTGTCGGTGCACAGCCAGCCGGGCGGCGCGACGAAACGCAGGTTGTGAGCATGCGCCAACGCCGCGAGCGCCGCGCGTACCGCCGCATTGGCGGCGACGCCCCCCGCAACGACCAGCGCGCTAATGCCGGCACTGGCCCTTACGGCGCGCGCGGTGCGATCGATCAGGCAGTCGATCGCCGCGTGCTGGAACGAGGCGGCGATGTCCTCGACGCGCCACTGTCCCGTCTCGTGCGCGCGAAGCACCGCGCTTTTCAACCCGGCGAAAGAGAAATGGGGCTCGGCCGCGCCCTTGAGCGGGCGGGGCAGCGGCACGGCGCATGGATCGCCAAGCATCGCCGCTCGCTCGACCGCCGGCCCGCCGGGAAAACCGAGCCCCAGGATCTTGGCGGTCTTGTCGAACGCCTCGCCCGCGGCGTCGTCGATCGTTGTCGCGAGACGGCGATATGCATCGACCCCGTCCACCCGCAACAACTGGCAATGCCCCCCCGAGACGAGCAGCAGGAGATAGGGGAAATCAAGGTCGGGATCGGCCAGCCGGGCGCTCAACGCATGGCCTTCGAGATGGTTGACCGCGATCAGGGGCTTGCCCGCCGCGTGCGCCAGTGCCTTGCCCGTCACCAGCCCCACCATCACGCCGCCGATCAGCCCGGGGCCGGCGGTCGCGGCGACGCCATCTACATCGGCCAGCGTCACGCCCGCATCGGCGAGCGCCGCCTCGACCAGCGGCGCCAGCGCATCGACGTGTGCCCGCGCCGCGATCTCGGGCACCACGCCGCCATAGGGTCGGTGCGCAGCTTCCTGACCCGCGAGGCGGTGCGCGAGGATCCGCCGGTCGCCGGTGACCAGAGCCGCCGCGGTTTCGTCGCACGAGGATTCGAGGCCGAGGATCAGCGTCATGCCTTTGCCTCTAGGCATTCGCGCGGCGCTTGTCGAAGGGCGGTCTTCGTCTCTACATGCGCCTGAGGGAGCGGCGCTTGGACAAGACTATCCGTATCGGTACGCGCGGGTCGCCATTGGCGCTTGTCCAGGCGAACATGGTCAAGGACCGGCTCGCGGCGGCGCACGGCCTGGCCAGCGAAATCATCGTGATCAAGACCACCGGCGACATGGTGCAGGACCGCGCGCTGGCAGAAATCGGCGGCAAGGCGCTGTGGACCAAGGAACTCGACCGCGCGCTGCTCGACCGCGAGATCGATTGCGCGGTGCATTCGATGAAGGATGTCGAGACGGTGCGCCCAGAGGCAATCGCCATCGCCGCGATGTTGCCGCGTGCCGACGTGCGCGACCGGCTGATCGGCGCGGAAAGCATCGCGGTGCTGCGCCAGGGCGCGGTGATCGGGACCAGCTCGCCGCGCCGGGCGGCGCAATTGAAACGGCTGCGTCCCGACGTGTCCACCGTGCTGTTCCGCGGCAATGTCGATACGAGGCTCGCCAAGCTTGCGGCCGGCGCGGTCGATGCGACGCTGCTCGCCGCGGCCGGGCTCGATCGGCTCGGGCGATGCGAGCTCGGCGCGCCAATCGCGACTGACGTCATGCTGCCGGCGCCCGCGCAAGGCGCGGTGGGGATCGAGGCGCGCGCCGACGACGCGGTCATGCGCGCGCGGCTAGCGGCGATCGACCACGATGCGACACATGTTTGCATATTGCTCGAGCGCGCGCTGCTCGCCGCGCTCGATGCCGACTGTCATTCGCCGGTCGCCGCGCTGGCGACGCTGAACGATGGCGGGATCGCGATCCGCGCCGAGCTGCTGACCGAGGACGGACGCGAGCATGTAACGGGCGACGCGACGGGATCGGCCGGCGATCTGACGGTGGCCGCGCGCCTCGCCGCCGACTTGCTCGCCCGCGCCGGCCCCTCGATCCGGCGATTGTTCGGCGCATGAGCCGTCCGGTCGCGATCCTGCGGCCGGAGCCCGGCAATGCCGCGACGGTCACGCGCGTTCGGGCGGCGGGACTCGATGCGATCGCGTTGCCGCTGTTCGTCATCCGCGCGCTTGATTGGGACGCGGTCGATGGTGCCGCGCATGACGCCTTGCTGCTGACCAGCGCGAACGCGATCCGGCATGGCGGCGCAGGGCTTGGCTCGGTGCGATCACTGCCGACGTTCGCGGTCGGGCACGCGACGGCGACGGCGGCGCGCGGTGCGGGATTCGTCATTGCCGCGACGGGTGACGGCGATGCGGCGACGACCTTGACGGTGGCGCGCGAACGGGGCTTCCGCCGGCTGCTCCATCTGGCGGGGCGCGACCGATCGATCGCGGCAACCGATATCGTTGCCGCGACGCGTGCCGTGTATGCCAGCGAGCCGCTCGATATCGCGCCTGACGTCCTGGCCGGTCTCGCCGATAGCGTCGCGGTGCTCCATTCGGTCCGCGCCGCGAGGCGGCTGGGCGAGTTGCTCGACGCGGCCGCGATCGACCGCGCTTCCGTCCGCCTCGCCGCGATCGCCCCGGCCGTGCGGGACGCG
>JBDSKT010000161.1:0-3620 GCA_039916765.1 Sphingomonas sp. | reverse complement strand
GTCAAGATCCCCGCCGGGACCCAAAGTGGCCGCGAATTGCGTCAGCGGGGCGCTGGCATGCCGGTGCTCCAGGGTCGCGGCCGCGGCGATCTGGTGCTGCGCATCGACGTCGAAACGCCCACCAAATTGACCCCTAAACAGCGCGAACTGCTTGAGGAGTTTCGCAAGACCGAGACGGGCGAGGAAAGCCCGGCGACGGCGGGGTTTTTTCAGAAGGTGAAGAAGGGCGCGTGGGGCTGATTGCGACGCGCTAGTGTCTGATTAGGCCTTGCCGCCCCCCTCACGAGGGGCGGATGGGCTGATCGATCAGATGGCCAAAACCTCGATCACCAGCGCGACCCCGGCGACGGCCATCAGGCTCGCCGCAAAGCTGGTCAAGTAGCGCATGGTCGGTCTCCAATGCCGGAAATGCCCGGCACCGCGCACTTTAAGATCATTGCTCTTTCGCGCAATTTTATTACGTGCGTTCGTACATGCAGTAAACGCAATCGTATCGGTTACGTACCGAACACTCGCGCGAATATCGTGTCGATGTGCTTGAGGTGATATCCCAGATCAAACTTGTCTTCGATCTCGGTCGGCGACAGCGCTGCCGTCACGTCGGGGTCCGCCTTGAGGAGATCGAGCAGCGAAAGCCGGCCGTCCGATTCCCAAACCTTCATCGCGTTTCGCTGTACCAGGCGATACGAATCCTCACGGCTCATCCCGGCTTGGGTAAGGGCGAGCAGCACGCGCTGCGAATGGACCAAACCGCCCATCTTGTTGAGGTTCCGCTCCATCCGCTCAGGATAGACCAGCAACTTGTCGACTACCGCGGTAAGCCGGGCGAGCGCGAAATCGAGCGTGATCGTCGCGTCCGGCGCGATGTAGCGCTCCACCGACGAGTGGCTGATATCACGCTCATGCCATAGCGCGACGTTTTCCAGCGCGGGCGTCACGTAGCCCCGCACCATTCGGGCGAGGCCGGTCAAATTCTCCGTCAGCACCGGATTGCGCTTGTGCGGCATCGCCGACGAACCCTTCTGGCCGGGGGAGAAATATTCCTCCGCCTCGAGCACTTCGGTGCGCTGAAGGTGCCGGATTTCGGTCGCCAAGCGTTCGATCGACGACGCGATAACCCCAAGCGTTGCAAAGAACATCGCGTGCCGATCACGCGGAATGACTTGCGTGGAAACCGGCTCCACTGTGAGGCCGAGCTTGTCGGCGACATGCGCTTCGACGCGGGGATCGATATTGGCGAAGGTCCCGACCGCGCCGGAAATCGCGCAGGTGGCGATGTCGGCGCGCGCGGCTTGCAGACGGGTACGGTTGCGCGCGAATTCGGCATATGCCTGCGCAAGCTTCAATCCAAAGGTGACCGGTTCGGCATGGATGCCATGGCTTCGGCCGATCGTCGGGGTAAGTTTGTGTTCCACGGCGCGCCGCTCGAGCACCGTGAGTAGCGTATCGAGATCGGCGAGCAGAATATCGGCCGCGTCCCGCAACTGAACCGCCAGGCACGTGTCGAGCACGTCCGACGAGGTCATGCCCTGGTGCATGAAGCGCGCCCAATCTTCCCCGGAATGCGCCCCCACCTGTTCGGCGACCCAGGTGAGAAAGGCGATTACATCATGTTTGGTCACCGCCTCGATGGCGTCGATGGCCGAAACGTCGATCGCCGGCTCGGTTGCCCACCAGGCCCACAACGCCGCCGCAGCCTCCCGCGGCACGACGCCGAGATCGGCAAGCGCATCGGTTGCGTGCGCCTCGATCTCGAACCAGATGCGAAAGCGCGCCGCCGGAGTCCAGATCGCCGTCATGTCGGGGCGCGAATAGCGTGGCACCATGGCAATGGTTCCTAAAAGAGGGACAACGATTTGGACGTGCGATCGCCACGGACCTGCACCTGCCGCGCGTTAGCAGGGATGAACCGAACGTTCAAACAACGAAGTCTGGGTTCGGCGGTAAATTGAATGATTGATAGACATGATTAAGGTAAAATCGAAAGATGCTGGCTATTCGATGTTGTAACTGAAAGTTTTGTGCTTTTTCGTTCAGTCGATTGTCGCTAATATAAGACTTTAACTTCCTAATATGGCGCAGATTACGCATCAAACGCGTCCCAGCGGTCTACTTAAAGTCACGGTTTGTCCGGAAAACTCAGATCAGCCCCTGCGCGCGCAAGCTCACGTGGCCGTTGGTCCCGATGATGATGTGATCGTGCACCGTCACCCCGAGTCGTCGCCCCGCTTCGATGATGTTGCGGGTAAGGTCGATGTCGGCGCGACTCGGTTGCGGGTCTCCGCTCGGGTGATTGTGGACCAGGATCAATGCTGTCGAGCCGAAATCGATTGCGCGGCGCATGACCTCGCGAACGTGCACCGCGGCTTCGTCGATCGAGCCGGTGCTGATCAGTTCGTCACGGATCAGCACGTTACGAGTGTTCAAGTGAAGCACCCGTACCCGCTCGACCGGCTGATGCGCCATCTCGGTGCGAAGGTAGTCGATCAGCGCCTGCCAGTTGGCCAGTACGGGTCGCTGGTCCACTTCGGCGCGCAGCATTCGCACGGCGATGGCGTGCGCCACCTTGATCGCCGCGATCGAAACGTCGCCAATCCCTTTCACCCTCGCCAAGGCCTCCGGGCTCGCGGTCAGCAACCCGCCGATGCTGTCAAATTCCTTCAACAGCGCCTTGGCGAGTGGCTTGGTGTCGCGGCGCGGAATGGAAAGGGCAAGGAGCTGCTCGATGAGTTCGTAATCGAGCAGCGCGTCGCCGCCGCCGTCGATAAGCCGCTGACGCAGACGCGCGCGGTGGCCAAAATGATCCGGAACGGGGTCGGGGCCGGGAACGCTCATCGCCGCCAGGGATTAGTCGGCGTGTCGACGCCATGCAATTGCGCAGACCCGCGACTCGCTTATGCTGGGCGGCCGGGGCTTTGATCATGTGAAGGTGAGTGTGGGAGCGAACGACAGCCATCTGCCGGACGCCGTCCACGTAAACCCTGTGCGCCGCGCTTGGTTCAAGAGGGCGCGCGTCGCGCTGCTGGGGCTGGCGCTGGTGGCGCTCGTCGCGCTGGCCGGGGTGTGGCTGATGCGTAAGTCGATCGCGACCGACTATGTCGATCGTGCGCTGGCGGCGCGTGGCGTGGTGGCGCGTTATCATATCGCCGATCTCGGCTTCGGGCGGCAGCGCCTGACCGATGTGGTGATTGGCGACCCTCGACACCCGGATCTCGTCGCCGATTGGATAGACCTGCACACGTCGCTCGGCTTTTCCGGCGCGAGCGTGACTGGAGTGGGCGCGGGACATGTGCGGCTGCGCGGTCGGCTGGTGGGCGGCAAGCTATCGCTCGGAATGCTCGACCGGCTGCTGCCCGCGCCATCCGGCAAACCATTCGCGCTGCCCGCGATCGACGCCGCGCTGGCCGACGCGCGAATGCGGCTCGAAACCCCCTATGGACTGTTCGGCCTGAAGCTGAGCGGTTCGGGCCGTCTCGATCACGGCTTCACAGGCCAACTTGCCGCGGTCAGCGACGGCGTCCATGCGGGCGGATGCACCACGGACCGCGTGGTCGCGGTGATGCGGGTTCGTACCGCGTCCGCCGGTCCGTCACTGAGCGGTCCGGTCCGCGCCGCGTCGG
>JBDSKT010000160.1:0-22737 GCA_039916765.1 Sphingomonas sp. | reverse complement strand
TCGGGTACGGGCTACACGATCGACCTTCAGAACGGCTCGACCGTTACGGGCGGGATCGACGCGCGCGCTACGACGGGCGCCAACACGATCACCATCGCCGGTGCGTTAACCGGCGGGTATCTTGGTGGCGGCGGTATCGACGGCGTTACGCTGGTCGATACCAGTTCCGTCGCTGGTCTGCTCGATGGCGGCGCGGGCACCGACGGGCTGATTCTGAGCGGCAGCGGTACCGGCAACGTCGATAATAGCAGCCTCGCCAACTTCGAAACCGTTACCAAAACCGGCACCGGGCGCTTCAATCTTTCCGGCGCCGACACATCGGCCGCGACCTTCACGATCCAGCAGGGCGTGCTGTCGGTATTGGGCGGTGCGGCGATCAACGACGGCGCGCTGGTTACGATCGCGAGTGCGGGTACGCTCGACCTTGCGAGCAGCGAATCGATTGGTGCGTTGACCGGCAGTGGTTTTGTGACCTTGGGTGCGAACACGCTGAGCGTGATCGGCGACCAATCGACCAACTTCGGTGGCGTGATCTCTGGAAGTGGCGGTCTTACCAAGGGGGGTGCGGGGACGCTGACCCTATCTGGTTCGAACACGTATAGCGGCGCGACAACGGTTTCGGCGGGTGCACTGGCGCTAGGCGCTTCGGACGTTCTGGGGGATGCGACCAACGTGGCGGTTGCCGCTGGCACCGTGCTCGATCTGCGGTCTTATAGCGACACGATTGGATCGCTGGCGCTTGGCGGCGCGCTGAACGGTACGGGGACGCTGACGGCGGCGAGTTACACGCTGAACGGGGCAACGGTGAACGCGAACCTCGGGACGGGGACGCTCCGCCAGGCGGGCGGCACTTCGGTGCTGAACGGGACCAGCGCAGCTTCGAACGTCTACGTCGATGCCGGCGTGCTGGTGCTGGGTGCGGCGGATCGGCTCAACGACGCCTCGGCGCTGGCGGTGGCGTCTGGGGCGGTGCTCGATCTGGGTGCATACAGCGATACAGTGGGTAACGCGACGCTGGCCGGTACGTTGGCGGGTATGGGAACGTTGACGGCTGGGAGTTATACGCTGGGTGGTGCGGTGGTGAGCGCCAACTTGGGCGGTGGTACGCTGTTGCAGGTATCGGGGACGTCGGTACTGAACGGGACGGCGAACACTGGCGTGGTGACGGTTGGTGGCGGTACGCTTCGGCTGGGCGCGTCGAACCGGATCGTGGACAGCGCGTCGGTTACGATCGGTTCGGGCGCGACCTTTGACCTGGCCGGCAATAACGAGACGATCGGGACGCTTGGCGGCACGGGTTCGCTGAGCCTTGGGGCGGGAACGCTGACGGTTGGCGGGACCAATGGCGATTTCGGCTTTGGCGGCACGATCGGCGGCGCGGGCGATGTGACCAAGACGGGGACGGGGACGTTCACGCTGGTCGGCAACGAGACGATGACCGGGCGGCTGAACGTGACTGCCGGTACGCTGTTGTACGCGGCGACCAGCGCGGGCGGTGCGCGGGTTCAGGGCGGCACGCTGAGCGGCGGCGGCACGCTGGCGGGCAACCTGACGCTTGCGTCGGGCACGCTGTCGCCGGGCATGGCGGGTCAGCCGATCGGGACGTTCCAGACGGGCTCGCTGAACGTCACCGGCGGTACGCTGGCGATCGACTTTGCCGGGTCGTCGGGTGCCTTCCGCTCCGACCAGGTACGGGTGACCGGGGCGGCCGGGCTGACCGGCGGCACGGTGGTGCCGGTGGCGCTCGAGCCGAGCGCGAACTACCGGCTCAACAACGAGTATCAGATCCTCTCGGCGGGGACGCTGTCGGGGACGTTCGGCAACGGCGCGACGTTCGCGCAGGTCGCTGGCACGAGCGATCTGTACTGGCGCCTGCGGTATGACCTGACGCCCAATGCGGTGTTGCTCGAAGTGCGCAAGACGTTCGACCTGACCGGCGGGCTTTCGGGTGCGAGCGGCAACGAGCTGGCGGTGGGCGGGGCGCTTGGCAGCGGCCAGCTGACCGGGTCGGATGCCTATATCGCGGCACTCAACACGATCGCGGCGCTGTCGCCGGCGGATCGGGCGGCGACCTTCGACAGCCTGGGCGGCGAGGCGTTGGCGGACATGACGAGCTCGATCGGACTTGCCGGCAACCGGTTCACCGAACTGCTGCACAGCCGCCTGACCAACGGGTCGGGGATCAACGATGGCGATGTCGGGGCGATGGCGGCGATGATCGACGGGCGCGGCGCGCAGGGCGCGATCCGCCAGGCGGCGCCGGTGGTCGGCAATGCCTCGCAGCTTGCCGGCAACGGCACGCGGGTCAATGCCTGGCTGCAAGGATACGGCGCCAACGGCTCGATCGAGGGACGCTCGGGAACGGCGCGGGTCACCGATTATGCGGCGGGCGCGGCGGCGGGGCTCGAGGTCCAGGCGGGCAACGTCACGGCCGGGCTGGCCGGGTCGGTCAGCGATCTGGAGGCCAATGTCCGGGCGCGGCTGTCGCGCAACACCGGCACGCTGTACCAGGGCGGCGGCTATGTCGCCTATGACGACGGCGCGACGTTCGCCAATGCCATTGCCAGCTATTTCGGCGGCCGGGTCAGCACGTCGCGTTCGGTGTTCGTCGGCGCCAGCCTGTTCGGCCAGGCGACCGGCCGCGCGACGACCCACGGCTATAGCGCTGGCGCCGCGCTCGGGCACCGGTTCGATATGGGCGGCGGGCTGTTCGTCACCCCGCAGGTCAGCGGCGAGGCGGTGCAGGTGACGCGGAACGCGTTCACCGAGACAGGCGCTGGCGTGTTCTCGCTGGCGGTCGCTGCGGAGAAGCGCGATCTGTACAGCGCGATCGGCGAGCTGCGGCTGTCGCACAAGGGCGTGACGGCGTCGGGTGGAGTGGTCGAACCCTATGCCAGCCTCGGCTTGCGGGTGAACTTCGGCGATCTCGACACGCTCTCGGCACTGCGGTTCACCGGCGCACCCGCCGGCACCGGAGCGTTCACCATCGCCGGCGCACGGCTCGCCAGCACAAGCGCCCTCATCACCGGCGGCATCAACGCCCACCCAAGCGACACCGTATCAATCGGCGTCGAAGCCGGCGGCGCCTATGCCCGCCAACAACAAGAAGGCAAAGTCTCCATGCACCTCAAAATCGGGTTCTA
Source organism: Sphingomonas sp. (assembly GCA_039916765.1). GTDB lineage: Bacteria > Pseudomonadota > Alphaproteobacteria > Sphingomonadales > Sphingomonadaceae > Sphingomonas. The sequence goes on along the minus strand of JBDSKT010000160.1, from coordinate 19,594 downwards.
AAAACAAATATACCCTCCACAAAACTCGGAAGGCACCACAGGCTAGATCGGATCGACGCATTACTACCCCGCCGGAGCGCGACCTCGGGATAGGAATGAGTTATCCGATGGCTAGCAAAGGACGACGGACTTGTGAGTGATAACGTCGATATGCCGGCGATCCTCGCGGCTGTGGCCCTGCTGCAAGGGGGCGAGCGGGTGGCGGGCCGGGTGGAACTGTTTCGCATTTGGCAGTTGAGCGATGCGAGCACGCCGCCAGTGCAGCGGTGTTCGCTCGCTCATTTTCTTGCGGATACCGAAACGGACCCAGTGGACGAGCTCGAATGGGATCTGTTGGCATTAGAGGCGGCGACCGGGGCGCGGACGGCGATCGACATCGACGCTCTCGACGCCGAACTCGCGAGCTTTCTACCGTCGTTGCATTTGAACGCCGGCGATGCATATCGCCGCGTCGGCGATATGGCGCGGGCGCGATTGCACGCGGCGATCGGCCTGAAACGGGCCGCGGCGCTGCCTGACGACCCCTATAGCAACACCGTTCGAACCGGACTGGCACGACTGGCGGCGCGCTCTGCGGAGGAGCCAACGGCCCCAGGCACCCAACGACCCAGCACGTGATTCACGCGCGATGCCCCACAGCTGCGTCGTTCACCGTCGGATGTAGGTAAAGTACCAGACTTCGTGATGCTGGCGCCGCGCTTTTCGTTCGTAGCGGGTTTCCGGCCAATCGGCGGGACGCTCCAGGAAATCGCGCGGATGCGTAGCGACCCATGCGAAATCGGAACGCGCGTTCATGATCATCATCGCCCAGCGGCAATAAGTCGGATCGTCGGTGCCGAGCCGAAACTGGCCGCCAGGCTTGAGCTTCGCCGCGATCAGGTCGAGCGGGCCGTGATTGACCATGCGGCGCTTGGCGTGCCGCGCCTTGGGCCAGGGATCGGGGTGGAGAAGATAGACACGCTCCAGCGAGGCATCGGGCAGGCGATCGAGCACGCTCAGCGCATCGCCCATGTGGACCCGGATGTTGGCGATGTTGTCGCGGCGGATGAGATTGAGCGCGCCGACCATGCCGTTGAGAAATGGCTCGCAACCGATGAAGCCGGCACCGGATCGAGCGAGCGCCTGCGCGGCGAGGTGCTCGCCCGCGCCGAATCCGATCTCAAGCTCAAGCGGGCGATCGGCGTCGAACAGCCGAGTCGCATCGAGCGGGCCATCGGCGGGCGCGCTGACGCGGGGCAGCATTTCCTCGACCAGCGCCGCCTGACCGTCACGCAATTTGTGCCCCTGGCGGCGGCCGTAGAGGCGGCGGATGGTGGTCGGGTCGTTCATGGCGCCAGCCCTAGCGATTTGATGGAACTTGGGGAATTCCCGGCTCGACGCATGGGACCGACCTACCTAATCTCATCGTCTTCGCTGTAAACGAGGCCAATGATGCGTTCGCTTTCCGCCATATCGCTGCTCGCAGCCATTCTCGCGCCCGCAGCGGCCGTCGCCGGCCCGAATTGCACGGCACTGACGGTTCGCTCGTCGCCGACGCAGCAGCGCGCGGATGCCACTCTGGTTACGCAGGTTGCCCACCAGCGCGTTGGTCCGGCGCAGGTGGGTCGGGTGCTGACAATGGGGCCGTGGCGTTTTGTCTGGGCGACGCCGACAAATGCTGAGCGCGGCGTGTTCCTGTTCCACAAGGAGGCGAAACGCGGTTATCATCTGGTCGATATCTGGGGCGGGGTGATCATGCCAGAGGAGCGAGCGGACACGATCGACTGGGCGCGGCGCCTGAAAGGGAGCCCACCGCGTCCGCTCGCCGAATGCTTCGCCGATGCCCTGACGAAGGACTGAGCGGCCAGCGATGTCGCTCGCGGCGTTGCCGGCGCCTGCACCGCCGAGGGAATTACATCCAATTCGGTTGTATTAACCTTCATCGATAAGCAGCAGTAAATCGCGGCGAGATATGCCCGGATCATCAAGATTCGGGAGTTCGCATGAAAATCACTTTATGGGCAGGCTTGGCCCTGGCCGCGTTCACGGCATCCGCCGCGCATTGCCAGGACTTCGTCCAATGGACCGCGCCGGCGTCAACACCGGTTGGGCCGTCGGCCTATTTCCCCATGGGGACACCGTTGCAGCTGACGACGCGGACCGAGCTCAACACCAAGGACAATCGTGCCGGGGATCGCTTCTACCTCGAAGTGGCCGAGCCGCTCGCCTATCGCGGCCAAGTCGTCGTTCCCGCCGGATCGGTCGCGGTCGGCGAGGTGATGCGCGCCGAACATAATGGGCATTTCGGCAAGAAAGGTCAGCTCGAGGTGCGGCTCAACTATGTGCAGACGCCGAGCGGGCCGATCCGCTTGTCCGGACGCACCGCGCGGTCGGGCACGGATCAGGGCGTGCTCGCGATCGGCGGCGCGGCGTTCATCGCATGGCCTATGCTGTTCATTCACGGCACCAGCGGCAGGCTGCCGGCGGACACGGTGATGACGGCGTATCTGGCGGATGACCTGCACTTTAACGCGCCGCGCGATGTGGCCCAGGTGGCGACATCGGATGTTGGCGTCAGTGCACCGCGGGTGCTGCCGGCACGGTTTGATCCGTCGGTCTTCGCCGCCAACCGGCCGTAGCCGCGACCGGCCGGGCGCGGTTCCTGCCGCGCTCGGCCTGGCAGGTCAGCCGGCGACGGCAGCCTTCAGCCGATCGACCAGATCGGTCTTTTCCCACGTGAAGCTGTCGCCATCGGGCGTGCGGCCGAAATGGCCGTAGGCGGCGGTCTTCTGGTAGATTGGCGCGTTGAGCTTGAGATGTTCGCGGATGCCCTTGGGCGTGAGGCGGACGAGCTGCGGAAGCACCTCCTCCAGCTTCGCCTCGGGCACGGTGCCGGTGCCGTGGGTATCGACATAGACCGACAGCGGCTCGGCGATGCCGATCGCGTAGCTCAGCTGGATCGTCACGCGCTTGGCGAGGCCGGCGGCAACGATATTTTTGGCGAGATAGCGCGCGACATAAGCGGCCGAGCGATCGACCTTGGTCGGATCCTTGCCGCTGAACGCCCCGCCGCCGTGCGGCGCGGCGCCGCCATAGGTATCGACGATGATCTTGCGACCGGTCAGGCCGGCATCGCCGTCCGGCCCGCCGATCTCGAACGCGCCGGTGGGGTTGATATACGACTTGGTATCGGGCGTGATGAAGCCGTTAGGGAGGGTTTCGGTCAATACGCTCGAAACGTAGTCGTGAAGCTTGGCGTAGAGCGCGGGATTGGCATTGTCGCCTTGCAGGCAATAGCCGGGCGCGTGCTGGGTCGAGACGACGAGCGCGGTCGCGCGGACCGGCTTCTCGTTCTCATATTCCAGCGTCACCTGGCTCTTGGCGTCGGGCTCAAGGAACGGCGCGGCGCCCGAATGGCGGTCGGCGGCCATGCGCTCAAGGATGCGGTGCGAGTAATAGAGCGTGGCGGGGAGCAGATCGGGCGTCTCGTCGGTCGCGTAACCGAACATGATGCCCTGGTCCCCCGCGCCCTCGTCTTTGTTGCCGCTCTCATCGACGCCCATCGCGATATGCGCCGATTGCGGGTGGAGGTTGTTCGAGAAATCGAAGGTCTTCCAGTGGAAGCCGTCCTGCTCGTATCCGATGCGTTTTACGGTTTCGCGCACATTGGCTTCGATCTCGGCTTCGACGCCGGGCGCCCAGTTGCCTGCCTCGTCCATGATGCCCTTGCCGCGGATTTCCCCCGCGATGACGACCTTGTTGGTCGTCGTCAGCGTCTCGCAGGCGATACGTGCCTCGGGGTCCTTCGACAGGAACAGATCGACGATACCATCTGAAATCTGGTCGGCGACCTTGTCGGGATGGCCTTCGGAAACCGATTCGGAAGTAAACAGGAACGACGCGCGCATGGATGACCCTCGGCTGCAGGCCCCACTTGGTTCGCGGACCTGATATAAAGCTTTCGTTATATGATGCGCCCTAGCGCCGCGCGCGACGCAAGGCAACGGCCAAGAGCAGCAGCAACACCGCGATCAGGCCGGCTGCCCAATTGCCGAGGCGCGCGAACGGCGTGGGCGAGTGTGGGGCTGGCATTGGTGCCTCGATCGCGCCGGGCTTGCCGAGCGGAATGCTGTCGACCACGCGACCGTCGGCGTCGATGATCGCGGAAATGCCGGTGGGCGTCGCGCGGAGCACGGGCAGGCCTTCCTCGATCGCGCGCATCCGCGCCTGCGCGAGATGCTGCGGCGGGCCCCAAGCGCCGTACCAGCTGTCGTTCGACGGGTTGAAGACCACGCTTGGACGGTGCGCCTCGTCGACCGTTTCGCCCGAGAAGATGATCTCGTAACAGATTTGCATGCCAATATCGCCGAACGGCGACAGGGTTATTGCTCGCGGACCCGGCCCAGGCGCGAAATCGGTATCGCCAGGGACGAGCCGCTGAAGGCCGATGCGCGACAGGATCGGGCGCATCGGCAGATATTCGCCATAAGGCACGAGATGCGCCTTGTCGTACCGGCCGCGCAGCGCCCCCTTCGCGTCGATCGCGAAGATCGAGTTGGTCGCAGAGGCGAGGTTGCCAGCAGCGTCGAACTTGAGCGCGTTGCCGCCGGTAAGCACGATGTCATTCGAGCCGAGACGGCGCGCGATTCGCTGGCGGATGAGATCGGGCGAGCCGCGCCAATAATATTGCGACGGATAGCCATCCTCGACCATGAAGCGCAGCGCACCCTCGGGCCAGACGATCAGCCGCGGACTGCGCCCAGGCTGACCAAGCAAGCGTTCGATCGCTGCAAGGTTGTTGTCGGCGTAATTGTCGGTCGGCCGTTCCTCCTCGCCGAGATCGGGCTGCACGACGCGGACGTGGGCTTGGCGATCGTTGCTCGCTCGGCCGGCATCGGTGAACGCAAGGCTGTAGCCGACCAGCGTCAGAGTGGCGATCGCCGCCAGCGACGCGATCGGGAACGCGCGACGCCGCCAAATCGACGGCAACAGAAGACCGGCAAGCAATATCGTCATCCCGGATAGGGCGTAACTTCCTGTCAGCGTCGCGATCCGCGCGAGCGCCGTCGGCACCCAGATCACGCCGAGCGGATCCCACGGATAGCCGGTGAACATCGTCCCGCGCAGCCACTCGGTCGCGATCCACGCGGCGGCGAAAATCAGGACATAGCCTGCATCGGGCGTGCCGCCGCGACGAAAGCGCCATGCCAGCGCCGCGGCAAGCGCCGGATAGACCGCAAGATAGCCGGCGAGCAGGACCACCGCGAGATAGCCGAGCCAATGCGGCATCGCGTCCTGAAAGGTGAAAGCGTGCTGGATCCAGTTATTATCGAGCGTGAAATGCGCAAGGCCAAACAGCCAGCCGCGCCACAGCGCTGTCTTGAGCCTGGTAGCCTGGAAGATGAGCCACATCCACGCAGCGAAACAAAGGAGCGTGACCGGCCACCATTCGAGCGGCGCGAATCCGGTCGCGGCGACCGCGCCGAGAAGGAGCGAGAGGAGGGCGGGAAAGCGAAGGGCGACGGCCCGGACATCGTTCAGTCGAGTCGCGATCACCGTCATCTGTCACCCGTCATGCCGGACCGTTTCCGGCATCTACCGTGCCGCATCGTTCGAAGGACCGCATATGCGCAGCCCTGAAGCGCGGAGCAAGCCCGGGGTGACGAAGGTGAGGCTGGCGCCTATGTTGGTCAAATGACGCTGCGACCCTTCCATCTCGCCTTTCCCGTCCACGATCTTGCCGCGGCGCGGACGTTCTACGGCGAAACGCTAGGCTGTCCGGAAGGGCGAAGCAGCGAAACGTGGATCGACTTCGACCTGTTCGGCCACCAGATCGTCGCGCATCTCGATCCCGCCGCCAAGCCGGTCGCGGTGGAGAATGCGGTCGATGGCCACGACGTGCCGGTGCCGCATTTCGGCGTCGTGCTGGCGATGCCCGATTGGCAGGCGCTTGCCGCCCGGGTCGAGGGGGCGGGGATTGCATTCGGCATCGCGCCGCACATCCGCTTTCTGGGCCAGGCGGGCGAGCAGGCGACGATGTTCTTTCGCGATCCGAGCGGCAACGCGCTTGAGTTCAAGGCGTTTGCGCACGACGCGATGATCTTTGCGACGAAGGAGAAGGTATGAGCGAGCCGATCGAAGTCGATATCCCGCACAAATTGGGTGCGGCCGGCGCGCGGGCACGACTGGAGTCCGGGATCGGCAAGATTGCGGGGATGTTTCCGGGCGGCGGCACCGTCCAGCACCGCTGGGCCGGCGACACGATGCACTTTACCGTCACCGCGATGGGGCAGACGATCGCGAGCCGGCTCGAGGTGTTCGACGCCCGCGTCCATGCGAGCGTCGATCTGCCGCCGATGCTTGCCTTGTTCGCGAACAAGATCCGCGAGAAGCTTCAGCGCGACACGCCGAAATTGCTCGAATAGTTATTTCTTCGCGGATACCCGCCAGATCGTGTTCCCGACATCGTCCGCGACGAGCAGCGCGCCGGTCTTGTCGGTGATCACACCGACGGGGCGGCCCTGCGCCATGCCCTTGGCGTTGAGGAAGCCGCCCAGCACATCGACCGGTTTGACGCCTTTCTGCGGAAAACCGTCACTGCCGAACGGTACGTAGACGACCTTGTAGCCGCTCGGTGGCACGCGGTTCCATGAGCCGTGTTCGCCGACGAATGCGCCGTTGGCGAAATTGGCGCCGAGCGCCGTATCCCCAGCAAAGGTCAGGCCCAGCGCGGCGACGTGCGGGCCGAGCGCATAATCCGGGCGCTTCGAATATTCCTGGAGCTGCGGGTTGGCCGGCTCGACGCGCTTGTCGGGATAACCGCCCCAATAATACCACGGCCAGCCGAAATGATCGCCGAGTTCGACCTGGCTCATGTAATCGGGCGGGCCGTCAGACCCGAGCATGTCGCGTTCGTTGACCGCGATCCACAGATGCTTCGAATGCGGCTCGAACGCCATGCCGTTGGTATTGCGCACCCCGGCAACGAAAATTCGCGACTGTTTGGTGTCGGGAAAGACCTGCATCACGACCGCGCGATTGCGCTCCGCATCCATGCCATTCTCGGCGATGTTGGTCGAGGAGCCGACCGATACGTACAGGCTCTTGCCGTCCGGATCGGCGACGACGTTACGCGCCCAATGCTGGCCGCCGCCCTGGAGTGGAATGACGGTTTCCGGCTTGGCGGTGATCCTCGTCTGGCCGGGGGCGAAGGGAACGCGGACCAACGCATCGGTGTCGCCAATGTAGAGATAGCCGCCGAGCAACGTCATGCCGTACGGCGAATTGAGCCCGGCGATCAGCACAGTTCGGCTTTCGGCGACGCCGTCGCCGTCCGCGTCGCGCAGCAGCGTGATGCGGTTGGCGGACGGGACGCCGGCACCGGCCTTGCGCATCAGCCAATCCATCACCACGCCGGTCAATCCGCCGCCTTCGCGAGGAGGCGAATTGGCTTCCGCGACAAGCACGTCGCCGTTGGGCAGCCGGTAGAGCCAGCGTGGATGGTCCAGCCCCTTGGCGAAAGGCTGCACGGCAAGCCCGGCTGCGGGGGTCGGCATCGCGCCGTTCTGCCAGCCGACCGCATCAGCGATGCCGATCGTGGGGAAATGCTGGATGCGCGGCGGCGTGATGTGAGGGCGCCTGCCGGCAACCGCATCGACGCTCAGTGCCGCCGTGTCGGGCTGACGCAGATAGAGCCAGGTCCCGAGCAGGACCGCGATCAGGATGGTGAGGATGATCAGGATATGTTTGCGCATCGCGCCAAAATAGGCCGGGCGACAGATCAGGGAAAGGCGATTCCACCGCCATACGAAAAAGGGTCGCCGGCATGAGCGCCGGCGACCCTTCGTCATTCGAGCTTTCGGCTGTGGATCAGCGCGCCATATCGTAGCGATCGGCGTTCATCACCTTGGTCCAGGCCTTGATGAAATCGGCGACGAACTGATCGCCCGCATCCGCCGAGGCATAAACTTCGGACAGTGCGCGCAATTCCGAATTCGAGCCGAAGACCAGGTCGGTCCGCGTGCCGGTCCACCTGCGCTCGCCGCTGGAACGGTCGTTCCCCTCGAACTCCTCGTCGCCCGAATCGTCGATCTGTTTCCAGGCCGTGTTCATGTCGAGCAGGTTGACGAAGAAATCGTTGGTCAGCTGGCCCGGCCGACTGGTGAACACGCCATGCTTCGAGCCGTTATAGTTCGCGCCGAGCACGCGCAGCCCGCCGACCAGCACCGCCATTTCGGGTGCGCTCAGGCCGAGCAGCTGAGCGCGGTCGATCAGCAGTTCCTCGGTCGGAACGTTGTATTTCACCTGAAGGTAGTTGCGGAAACCGTCCGCCTTGGGCTCGAGCACGGCGAACCCCTCGACGTCGGTCTGTTCGGGGCTGGCGTCGCCGCGCCCACCTTTGAACGGCACCGTCGCGTCGTACCCCGCCGCCTTGGCCGCGTGTTCGATGCCGACATTGCCGCCCAGCACGATAAGGTCGGCGATGCTGACTTTCGCCGGGCCGCCGACATCGGCCTGGATGCCTTCATAGATGCTCAGAACCCGGGCGAGTTCGGCCGGTTCGTTGACCTCCCAATCCTTTTGCGGGGCGAGCCGGATACGCGCGCCGTTCGCGCCGCCACGGTGGTCCGATCCGCGATAGGTCGCGGCGGAGGCCCATGCGGTTTTGACGAGTTGCGCGACGGACAGGCCCGAATCGGCGATCCGGCTCTTGAGCATCGCCACGTCGCCGTCGTTCAGCATCGGGCCGGCGGGGATCGGATCCTGCCAGATGAGATCCTCGGCGGGCACCTCTGGGCCGATATAGCGCGCCCTGGGTCCCATGTCGCGGTGGCACAGCTTGAACCACGCACGCGCGAAGGCATCGGCGAAATGGGCCGGATCCTTGCGGAACCGTTCCATGATCTCGCGATATTTCGGATCGACCTTCATCGCCATGTCGGCGGTGGTCATCATCGTCGGCACCTTGACGCCGGGAGTGTGCGCCTTGGGCGCCAGCGTTTCGGGTGGATCGCCCACCGGGTGCCATTGCTTGGCACCGGCCGGGCTGCGCGTCAGCTCGTATTCGTGGTCGAGCAGCATGTTGAAGTAATTCATCGACCATTCGGTCGGCGTGGGCGTCCAGGCCCCTTCGATACCCGAGGTGATCGTATGATCGCCCATCCCGCTCTCATGGCCCGAAATCCAGCCCAGGCCCTGGGTGGCGATATCAGCGCCTTCGGGTTCGACGCCGACCAGCGACGCGTCGCCCGCGCCGTGTGCCTTGCCGAAGGTATGGCCGCCGGCAGTGAGCGCGGCGGTCTCCTCGTCGTTCATTCCCATCCGCTTGAACGTCTCGCGGATGTCACGCGCCGACTGCAGCGCGTCGGGATGCCCGCCGGGGCCTTCGGGATTGACGTAGATGAGGCCCATCTGGATCGCCGCGAGCGGCTCCTCCAGCGCCATGCCCGCCTGCTCGTCGATGCGGGTCTTGCTGTTCTTGCTGCCGACCCACTCCTCCTCGGTGCCCCAATAGATATCCTTTTCGGGCTCCCACACATCAGTGCGGCCGCCGCCGAAACCGAATGTCGGCCCGCCCATCGATTCGATCGCGACGTTTCCGGCGAGGATCATCAGATCCGCCCAGCTCAGCTTGCGGCCATATTTCTGCTTGATCGGCCAGAGCAGCCGGCGCGCCTTGTCGAGGTTGCCGTTGTCCGGCCACGAATTGAGCGGGGCGAAGCGCTGCTGCCCGGCATTGGCACCGCCGCGTCCGTCACCGGTGCGATAGGTCCCGGCGGAATGCCATGCCATGCGAATGAAGAACGGACCGTAATGACCGTAATCGGCCGGCCACCAAGGCTGGCTGTCGGTCATCAGCGCGGTGAGATCGGTCTTGAGCGCGGTATAGTCGATCGACTTGAACGCTTTGGCATAATCGAAGCCGTCGCCCATCGGATTGCCGGTGGCGCCCTTTTGGTGGAGCATGTCGAGCGAGAGGTGGTTGGGCCACCAATCGCGGTTGGTGCGCCCGAGCAGGGTACGCAGCGCCGCCGGTTCCTTCCCCGGATCGCTCAGCGGGCTGCCTTCGGTCACTGCGTCCACGGTCATTCTCCTTGATTGTCCAGATCGCTTATCACGTGCGCGCTGATCGATAAAATGCAACGAATTGCATTCACTGATCGCTGTCGTCGATTAGTAACCCAATTCTAGCCGTCTCGCGCTTCTCGTTCGGGCTTGGGCGGATGGAGGCGCAGTTTGTGCACGCGGCGCGGATCGGCGGCGATGACCTCCAGCGTCCAGCCGCTTTCGTGGCGCAGGCATGCCCCGGCCTCGGGCACCTGCCCGGCGAGCATGCCGGCAAGTCCGGCAAGCGTATCGATATCGCCATCGACCTCGGCGAGCCGCGGGTCGATCGTTGCGCCGACATCCTCCAATTCGGCGCGGCCATCGGCTTCCCATGCGCCACCGTCCAGGGGCACAAGCAGCGCCTCGGGCGCGTCGTCATGCTCGTCCTCGATGTCGCCGACGATTTCCTCGATCAGATCTTCGATCGTAACCAGGCCTTCGGTGCCGAAATATTCGTCGAGCACCACCGCGAGGTGAACGCGCTTCTGACGCATGTCGGCGAGCAGGTCGAGCGCGCCGCGCGACATGGGGACGAACAGCGGCTCGCGGATCAGCACCTTGATGTCGGCGGGGTGCTCGGCGCCGGTGGCGAGAATCGCGAACACATCCTTGATATGGACCATGCCGACGATGGTATCGAGCTTTCCACGGTACACCGGCAGGCGACTATGCCCCGCCTCGGCGAACCGGGTGACCAGTTCGGCGAACGCAATGCCCTCCTCGACCGCGATGATATCGGCGCGCGGCACCCCGACGTCGCCGGCGTCGCGCTCGCCGAAATGGAGCAGGTTCCTGACCATCTGGCGCTCGAGCGGGGTGAGATCGCCCTTTGCGTCGGGCGCGGGATCGTCCTCGTGCGCGTCGATAGCATCCTCGAGCTGGGTGCGCAGCGAATCGTCCTGATTGCCGAAAATGAGGCTCTTGAGGCCACGCCAGATGCTGCTTTCATGGCCCTCGTCGGGGCCGGCGCTACTTCGATCGTCGGCCATATCGGCGGTCAGTCTTCCCGGATGAGATAGGGGTCTGCAAGCCCGAGCGCGGCGAGCACGTCGGTCTCCAACGCTTCCATCGTCTCGGCCTCGGCGTCCCCCATATGGTCGTATCCTAGCAGATGGAGCGTGCCGTGCACGATCAAATGCGTGGCGTGATCGACGATCGAGATACCCCGCTCCTCGGCTTCCGCGACGCAAATACCGTGGGCGAGGACGATATCGCCGAGCAGTACCTCGCCCTCTTCGACCGTGGCGACGAGATCGAGCAGATCGGGTTCGATCATCGGGAAGGACAGCACGTTGGTCGGCTTGTCCTTGTGACGGTATTGCGTGTTCAGCGAGCGAACCCGGGTATCGTCGGTCAGGTGGATCGAGATTTCGATCGTCGATGTCGCTCGGCAAAGCGCGATGTAGGGACTTTTCGATATCGCCAGCTCGGCGGCGCGCTGCGCCAAGCCTTCCCAACCGGCATCCGGCCAAACCGCCTCGCGGGTCAGTTCGACGGCGATCATTGGCGCACCAAGGGCTGTTTGCGCGGCAGCACCGTTCGCTCGGCGATACGCCAGCCGTCTGCCTGCCGGCGGATGATATCGTGATAGACCACGCTGCCGCAGCGACCGTCGCGCATGATCCCGATACCCTTGGAGCGCGCGGCGACCGTATCGGCGTCGATCGCGTCGAGGACGATATTGGTGACATGATGCGCCACCGGATTGCCGTCGCCCAGTTCGAGCGCCGCTTCACGGCAGGCTGCCGGGCCGATCAAAACCGTACCGCCAAGCGCGCTGACATCGTCGCGCGCATCGGCGGCCAGCACCCGGTCGAGCGCCTCCAGCTCGCCCGCGTCGATGAGGTGACCGTGAAGCGCGAGCAGCTCGTGGATCGCGAGCCGGTCGGCGAGCGGCACCGTCACCCCCGGTTCGGCCGGCGTCGGATCAGGCATCCGGCCCCTCATACGCTTCGACGATTCGCCCGACGATCGGGTGGCGCACGACATCCTTCGCGGTGAAGCGAACCAGCGCGATGCTCTCGATCCCCTCGAGCCGCATCGTCGCGTCGGCCAGGCCCGAGGAGCCGACCCCGCCGGGCAGATCGGTCTGGTTGGGATCGCCGCAGATCACCATCCGGCTGTTCTCGCCGAAGCGGGTGAGGAACATCTTCATCTGCGCCGGCGTGGTGTTCTGCGCCTCGTCGAGGATGATGAACGCGTCCGCCAGCGTACGCCCGCGCATGAAGGCGATCGGCGCGATCTCGATCTCGCCCGAGGCGATGCGCCGCTCGACCTGTTCGGCGGGGAGGCAATCGTACAGCGCGTCGTACAAGGGGCGCAGGTACGGATCGACCTTCTCCTTCATGTCGCCGGGAAGGAAACCGAGCTTCTCCCCCGCCTCCACCGCGGGGCGCGACAGGATGAGGCGCTGGACACTGCCGGTGATGAGCTGCGCGACCGCTTGCGCGACGGCGATATAGGTCTTGCCCGTGCCGGCGGGTCCGAGCGCGAAGATCATGTCGTTCGACACGAGCTGATGCATGTAATGCGCCTGCGCCGGGGTGCGCGGCACGATCGTCTTCTTGCGCGTGCGGATCATGATGCCCGGCGCGCGGTCACCCGAATCGGCGCGGACGATGCCGGACAGCGTCGGCTCGGACGCCATCGCGATCGATGCATCGACCAGCCCGGTATCGACATCCTCGCCGCGTTGGATGCGGGCGTAGAGATCGTTCAGCACGTCGCGCGCCATCGCCACCTGTTCCGCCGTTCCTTCCAGCCCGACCTTGTTACCGCGTGCGGTGATGTAGACGCCCAGCCGGTTTTCCAGCGCGACGAGGTTGCGGTCGTACTGGCCGAACAGTTGCGCGAGCAATTGCGGGCGATCGAACAGCAACTCGGCGCGGCTGCGATCACCGGTCTGGGCGGGGACGGGCTTGCGGCTCATGCGGTCCTTTCGGGGTGGGGACTGAGGGAGCGACCGGGCGAATCTTCACACTCTTCACACGCTGGCGATGGTTGGTGTGAAGATTCGATGCGCCGCGCCGATCGTCGGCCTGGGGTGCAGCGGTATGTAAAGCGAGACTCATCCACCGCGGAGTTTGGCAGAGCGCGAGCGTGTAGGACAGGGGAAATAGGTCGATCGTCGGTAAGATCGGACGGTTGGTGCCATTATCGTTGACGGCGCGCGCGGCGGCTCCCCTATTTTTCGAAGGTAGGCAGTCAAAAGGGGCAGAGCATGCGGCGCATTCGGACGATCGTTTTGGCGACGGCGGCATTATTCGTGGCCGGGTCCGCATTTGCCCAGCAGGCGTCTCCGGCGATGCCCGCCCCGACGATCTTCGCGCCAGGAATCGTCTCGGGCGGGGCGAATGACGGCGCGCCCACGTTCGCACCCGACGGCAAGGCGCTGTATTTCGAGCGTACCAACGGCCGATGGTCGGCGCTGCTCGAGGCGCGGCAGATCAACGGGCGCTGGGCGAGGCCCGACCTGCTGCCCTTCGCTGGCGATAACGATCAGCAACCGGCGATGGCGCCGGACGGCCGCTATATGGTGTATGTTTCGCTCCGCGCGGTGACGGCGGCGGACGGGACGAAAACGCGCGTCGCGCATCTCTACCGCGCCGATCGAACCGCGAACGGCTGGGGCTCGCCGGTCGAGCTGCCGCCGACGGTCAATTTCTCGCGCCGCACCTTCAAGCCGAGCGTGGCGGCCAATGGCGACCTCTATTTCATGGCCGATATCGGCGCGACGCCCGCGCCGCAGTGGCGCCTGTTCTGCGCCGCGCGCCAGGGCGCGGGCTACGCCAAGGCCGAGCCGCTGCCGTTCAGTGGGCCCGGCGATGCCGATGTCGATCCGTTCGTCGCGCCCGACCAATCCTACCTCATCTTCAGCAGCGCCGGACGTGGCCCGCAAAAGGACGGGCACGAACATCTGTTCATCGTGACCCGTGAAGGGGCTGGCTGGTCGGCGGTGCGGCCGCTTCGTTACGACGGCGACACCCAGGGCGCCGACGACGGCGAGGCCAATGTCGGGCCGGACGGAAAGCTCTATTTCACCAGCAGCCGTTCGCTGGCCGTGGCCAAGAACCGCGACCGGGCGGCGATGCGCGCCGATCTCGCGCGGATGGACGAATGGGATAACGGCAACACCAACGTCTGGACGCTGCCGCTCGCGCCCTATCTCAAGGGCTAGTCTCAAGGGCTAACGCGAGCGGACGCCTAGCGCAGGTCCATCCACTCACTCTCGCCGCCGATCGGATCGGCAGGCGGGATCGGCGTCGCGCGCGGCAGCTCGGCGGCGAGCGCCGCGCGTTCGCGCGGATCGAGCAGGCGGCGCGACAGGCTCGCCGCCCAGTCGCGATCCGCCCCCTCGCCGCCGTGCCGGGCAAGCGCGGTGCCGAGACGTTGCAGCCGCGCGTCGATCATCGCGGCGACCTCGGGCGTCGTCGCCTTGTCCGCCGCGACCTGCGCGAGCTTGACGATCGTTCGATAGGCGATGCGGTGCGCCAACGCGTCGCCCGTTGGCGGGACCGTCCGCGCGAGCAGCGAGTCGAGCAGCTCGTCCACGCCCAGCGCCCCGGGATCGACCGAATGCTGCGCGGCGAGACGCGCGAGCCGGGGCGGGGCGAGGAGGACGTTGAGGCTGATCTCGGCGGCGGCATCGGCGGCGACCAGCGGATCGAAGATCGGGCCGGCATGCCCGCCGAGAATCTCGATGTCATACTGGCGGTTTTCGCTGCCGTTCCGTGCCGCCGAGAGCAGCGGAACGAGGCGGGCGGGGACGCGAAGCGTATCGCCCGACAGCGTAAGCAGGATGGCATCGAGCGCGGCGCGCTGCGCGGCGGGCGCGACGGGCAGCGCTGCCTCACGCCCATCGCCATTGACCGCATAGCTGAATTCCGCCCCGCCGATCGCCTTGCCGGCGGCGGCGACCTCGTAGCGGTGGAGCAGCCAGACCGGCACGAACCGCCGGCGCAGCTCGGCCACCGGCTCGCCCGGCTGGAGCGCGTTCAGCCCGAAGCCGGCGATCACCGCCGCGCGCACGTCGAGGATCCGGCGCAGTTCTGCGGTGGGGTCTGCGCCGTCGTCCCATAATGCGCCGAACGGCTGCGATGTGTCGGACGAGCGGGCATTGTCGTCGGGCACGAAGCGACGGCCCGCGGTGACGACCGCGCGCGCCTTGGCGTCCGCCGCCGCCTGGCGGTCCGCGCCTTGAACCGGCTCGCCGTACAGCCAGTCGACCGTCGCCATGTCCCATTTGCCGACACCGACGCCGTATGCATCCGACAGATCGGGCTTGCCGTCGACCAAGCCGATACGCGGCGCGGGATAGTCCATCACCGATGCGCGATCCTGCGTGCTGGCGGCGAAATTGTGCGCGAAGCCGAGCGCGTGGCCGACTTCGTGCGCGCCGAGCTGGCGAAGGCGGGCGAGCGCGACGCGGACCGGATCGTTGGGTCCGCCGGTGTTGAGCTTGTCCGCGCCGACCAACCCTTCGAATATCTGGATGTCCTGCCGTGCGCGCAACGAGCCGAGCACCACCATGCCCTTGACGATCTCGCCGGTGCGCGGATCGACGATCTCCTGCCCGTACGACCAGCCGCGCGTGGCGCGATCGTCCCAGTTGACCACGTTGTAGCGCACGTCGAGCGGGTCGATGTCGGCGGGCAGCACCCTGGCCTCGAACGCGTCGATATACCCCGCCGCCTCGAACGCGCGTGCCCACCAGCCGACGCCTTCGACGAGCGCGCCGCGGATCGGTTCGGGCGCGCGGCTGTCGATGTAGAAGATGATCGGTTTTTTGACGCGCGAGCGCGCGGCGCCTGGATCGAGCTTCTCCAGCCGGAAGCGGTTGGCGAAATCGCGCACCACGTCCTGACCGAGCGGTGCGCCGAACGCGACGCTCTGGGTCGAGAAACCGCCGATGCGCTGGTCGAAGGCGCGCGGCTGGAAACCGGCATCGGGCAGTCGCACGAAGCTGTGGTGCACGGTGAAGCTGATCTGGTGCGGATCGGGCGCGATATTCTCGACCTCGGCGCCGGGCTGGTCCGAGGTGTAGGTCTGGACGGCGTCGATCTCGATATTGTCGGGGAAAGCCTTGAGCGAGGCGGGGTCGGCCGCGCTCAATTTGTCGGCGAGCTTGAAGCCCTTGCCCTCGCCCTGTCCGCCTTGCCCGGTGCCCAGCGTGTCGCTGCGCTGATCGAGCGAGGCGGCGATGCCGAGCGTGTCGGCGGCGAGGAAGCCGGCGATGTCCACCGTCATGCCGCCGTCGGGCCCGGTCTCGGCGATATCGCCCATCCACACGGTCGAAACCGCGAAGTCGCCGCTCCCCCGCGGGTCCGACATGGCCGCACCGCTTGCGCGGAAACGCGGGTTCTCGAACTGGATCGCGAGCTTCTTGCCGATCCGGCGGAAGGCGAGGATTTGCGCGCCACCGGTCCGCCCGCGATCGAGAAAGGTCGGCGCGGCGCCCAGCCCGGTGCGCAGCGCGACGGTGTAGAGCAGCCGCGCGGAAACGCCGTCCGCGCCGGGCGGCGGCAGGGTGACGATCACCTTGCCCTCTTTTAAATCGGCGCGGATCGGCAGCAGCGTTGTGTTGGCGGGAACGGCGGCGGCCGGCACCCGCGCGACCGGCGCGCGGGCGGTTGCGGGCAGCGGCGCCGCCAGGACGAACGCCAATGCGATCCGCGAAACCATGCCCCGCATTTTCTTCCCCCGTCGATGCCCGTGGATCGGACGCTTCAGCTTAACCGCGCCGCGCGGTCGTTCAAGCCAGGTCCCGTTTTGGCGATCGAAAAAGACCGCAGTTTACGCCGCTTGCGCCACCAGCTCGCGCCCGGACAGCGAGTTGGGGCCGGCGGCGGTCAGCTCGACCGTGACGAGATCGCCGATCGCCGCGCTGGTGATCAGATGGACCGATTGCAGCCAGGGCGACTTGCCGAGCATCTGGCCGGGCAGTTTGCCGCGCCGTTCGATCAGCACCGCGCAGCGCTGCCCGAGCGATGCGGCGTTGAACGCGGCCTGGTCGCGGTTGAGTGCGGCCTGCAGGCGCTGGAGGCGGTCGTCCATCACCTCGGGCGTGATCTGGTCGGCCATGTCGGCGGCGGGGGTGCCGGGGCGGGGCGAGTATTTGAAGCTGAACGCCTGTGCGTAGCCGACCGCATCGACCAGTCTCAGCGTATCGGCGAAGTCGGCCTCGGTCTCGCCCGGGAAACCGACGATGAAATCGCCACTGAGCGCGATGTCTGGCCGCGCGGCGCGGACGCGGTCGAGCACGCGCAAGTAAGAGTCGCGCGTGTGGCTGCGGTTCATCGCCTTCAGGATGCGGCTGCTGCCCGATTGTACGGGCAGGTGGAGGAAGGGCATCAGGCGCTCGACGTCGCGGTGCGCGTCGATCAGGCCTTGCGTCATGTCGTTGGGGTGGCTGGTGGTATAGCGTATGCGGTGCAAGCCGGAGATTCGATCGAGCGCGCGGATCAGGTTGCCAAGGTCGTGGCTCCCGTCTCCCCAGGCGTTGACGTTCTGCCCCAAAAGGGTGATTTCCTTCGCCCCCGCATCGACCAGCGCCTTCGCCTCGTCGACGATTTGCGCGAAGGGCCGGCTGACCTCGGCACCGCGCGTATAGGGCACGACGCAATAGGTGCAGAATTTGTCGCACCCTTCCTGCACGGTGAGGAAGGCGGTCGGCCCGACCTTGCGCCGTGCCGGAAGCGCGCCGAATTTGGACAGCACCGGCATGCCCGTATCGAGCGCGCCCTCGCCGCGCGCCGCCTTGGCGACCAGCTCGGGAAGGTTGTGATAGGCCTGTGGGCCGACCACCACATCGACATGCGCGCGCCGCACGATCTCCTCGCCCTCGGCCTGCGCGACGCAACCGGCGATCGCGATCATCGGGTCGCGTCCAAGTTTTCCGGCATTCTTGCGCAGGCGCCCGATGTCCGAATAGACTTTCTCGGTCGCTTTCTCGCGGATGTGGCAGGTGTTGAGCACGACGAGGTCGGCGGCGCTGGCATCCTCGGTCGGGGTCAGGCCGTCCGCCGTCATCAGCTCGGCCATGCGCTCGCCGTCATAGACGTTCATCTGGCAACCGAATGATTTGACGTGGAAGGTCTTGGGGGCGGAACGGGTCATGGCGGCGGGGCTATAGCGTCCGCGCCCGGCGCGGCATAGGCCACCGGCGCCACGTCATAGGCAAAAGGCCGCAGCGGCGCGCCAAGAACGCCGACCAACGCCTCCTCGATCCGCCGCCGGCTTTCCGCGGCGATCGCCTTGCGGCCGGGAAAGTCTTCTGGGACGAAGGGTTCGAGGAAATGCACCCGGAGCGGAAAACTGCCCCGGCGCGCCAGCACCCGCTTGGCATTGTCGAGCCCGCTTTCGGCCCCGATCCAGCCAATCTCCTCGCCGACCGCGCCGTAATCGAGCAGCACCGGCTGAACCAGCACGCCGGGCGGCGGCGGCTCGAGCACACGAAGCATCGGCGTCTTGAACGGGAGCAGCGAGCGGCCATCGGTCGTCGTGCCCTCGGGGAAGACCGTGACCGACCAATTCTCCGACAGCGCATCGCGAAGCGCGTTGATCTGCTCGGCGACCCCCATGCGGTTCTCGCGCTTGACGAACACCGTGCGGTTGAGCGTCGAGAGCCAGCCGACGACGGGCGCGCGGCGCAGTTCTTCCTTGGCGACGAAGGCGGTCCCGCTCTGTCCGGCGAGCGCGAGGATATCGATCCAGTTGAGATGGTTCGAAATGTAGAACACGTCTCGCTTGAGCGGCACGCCGACCCGCGACACGCGCGCACCGGCAAGCCGCGCCGCCCAACCGAGGAAAAGCATGGGCCACGGCGAGTTCAAGCGGAACAGGCGCCACAAATAGTGAAGCGGAACGCACAGCAGGAGACCGAGGACGAGACCGGTGGCGCGCATCGCGATCCGGGCTCGGCCCCGCGCATCGATCGGCGGCGGATGACCGGCGGCGATGGCGGCGCGCATCCGAGGATCGATCACATCACTCTCCCCAACCCTGCATGCCGCGTCTTGTTGAAGCCCCGCTCCGCGCCCGTCGTTGCGTTAAAGGCGCCACAAGACCAGGTTCAGGACGACCGGCGAAACAAAGGCCTAGTTCTTCCGATCGAGCGAAACGCCGTACAATTCCATCCGGTGATCGACCAGACGGAAGCCGAGTTTTTCAGCGATCGCCTTTTGCAGCTGCTCGAGTTCAGGATCGACGAATTCGATGACCTTTCCCGTCTCGACGTCGATCAGGTGATCGTGGTGCGACTCGGGCGCCGGTTCGTAACGCGAGCGGCCGTCGCCGAAATCGTGCCGATCGAGAATTCCCGCTTCCTCGAACAACCGTACGGTGCGGTAAACGGTGGCGATCGAAATGCCTGGGTCGATAGCAGAGGCGCGTTCATACACCTTCTCGACGTCGGGATGATCCTCGGCTTCGCTGAGCACCCGCGCGATAACACGGCGCTGTTCGGTGATGCGGAGCCCCTTTGCATTGCACAGGGCTTCTAGATCTATCT
>JBDSKT010000159.1:0-10649 GCA_039916765.1 Sphingomonas sp. | reverse complement strand
GAGGCCAAACGCATCGTGATCGAGGCGATTGCTCGCGCAAAGGATGCCAAGGCATGACCCCCCGGCTCGCCTGGCCGCTCTGCGCGCTGGCGGGACTTACGGCGATGGCCGCCTCGATGGCGTTTGGCTGGATCCCCGGCCTCGCCCCTTGCGGACCAAGCGGTGGGCTTGGCTCGATCATGGCGCTGGAATTGGCGCGCGGCCCGGGCGAGGTTGGGGCATTGTTCGGTAACGGAGCCTGCCGGACAATGCTCGTCTGCGCGCAGTTGAACGCCCTGTTGCTTGACGGATTGGTCTTCATTCCCAGCTACGCAGCGTTTCTGGCGCTCGGCGCCCTGGCGCTGCGCCGCGCCGCGCCAGTGGCGTGCCAGATCGCCATTGCGGTCGTGCTGGTCGCCGCGCTGCTCGACGAGATCGAGGAAGCGCTGCTCTACGCGATCCTGCGCGCCCTACCGGGGAGCGAGACCGTGATCGATCTGCTCTACTGGGAGGCGCGCACCAAGTTTGCGTTGCTCGTGCTGACCGGGCTGCTGATTGCCTGGGGATTTATCTCGAGCCGACGGCTTGGCCTGCTTGCGGCGGTGCCGATGATCGGCGGGAGCCTGTTCTCGGCGGCGCTGATCGTCGCGAATATGCACGCGCCGATGCTGATGCAGGGCTTCGTCTGGAGCTGGACCGCGCTGCTCGTCGCGGCGATCATCGGCGCGTTCTGGCCGGGCGCCTTCTCGCCGCCGCCTGGCGTTCGGCATCGATTACGAAACCGTTCCGGCGCCTGACCGCACCGAGCCGCGCCATCACTGGGTCGCGGTGAGCTTGAGGCCGGCGATGCACGCGACCACACCGAGGATCAGCAGCAGACGCGACAAGCTGGCCGGTTCCTGGTACCACGCAATCCCGACGATCACCGTGCCGAGCGCGCCGATCCCGCCCCACACGGTATAGGCGGTGCCCATCGGAATCGAGCGCGACGCGATTTCCAGCAACCCCATCGACAGTGCGACCGAGGTGAGGAAACCGAGCGTCCAGGGCACATTCCGAAACCCATCGACATGACGCAGGCACGTGGTGAAACCGACCTCGAACAACCCGCCGACGACCAGCCATAGCCACGCCATCAGCCCCGCCCCGCCAACTCGACCAAGGCTTCTCCAGAGACGCGCTGCACCGTCCACTCGTCCATCGCCTCGGCGCCCATCGCCCGGTAGAAATCGATCGCCGGGGTGTTCCAGTCGAGCACCGCCCATTCGAACCGCGCGCAGCCGCGGTCGAGCGCGATACCCGCCAGATGTCGCAACAATGCCTTGCCGACACCGGCGCCGCGCGCGCGCGGCGTGACGTACAGGTCTTCGAGGTACAGTCCCTTTCGTCCGAGCCAGGTCGAGAAATTGTGGAAATACAGCGCGAACCCGACCGGGGCGCCATCCAGCTCGGCGATCAGCGCCTCGGCGGATCGGTCGTCGAACAAGGCGGCGCGCAGCGTATCCTCGGTGGCGACGACGGCATCCGGCTCGCGCTCGTACACCGCCAGTTCCTTCACGAACCGCAGCACAGTGGCGACGTCGTCCGGTGCGGCTGGGCGGATCGACGCGTTCACAGGGCAATCTCCACGGTTTCCATGCCACGGCGGCGCGCGCCGATCAGGCAGCCGGCAATGATCAGCGCGGCACCCGCCAGCGTGTAGATCGCGACCTGCTCGCCGAACACGACCCAGCCCCACAACGCCGCCCAGACGAAGCCGGTATATTCGGTCGGCGCCAGATAGTTCGCTTCGCCGCGCGCATAGGCCCAGGCGAGCAGCAGCAGCGAGACCGTCGCCAGCACGGCGGCGAGGACGATGGCGGGCGCGTGCCGCGCATCGGGCAGATGCGCGAAGAACGGGGCGAAGCAGAGCAGGATCGCGCAGACGATCACGCTCTGGAAGAACGCCACCTCGCTCGGCCCGGCGATCAGCGCCTGCTGGCGCATCAGCACGATGTTGTACGCATAGCAGACCGCCGAGAACAGCACCGCGACGGTGCCGCGAAACCGGTCCGGCGAGGGCGCCGCGGCGGCCTGGCCGAGCATGATGACCCCGACGCCCGCGAACGCGACGAGCGATGCGACGACGGCACGCCGCTGAATGGACTCCTTGAGCAGGAAGGCCGCGCCGAACAAGGCGAGCAGCGGCGCGATGAAGGCGAGCGCGATCGCCTGCGCCATCGGCACGCGCGCCAGCCCCCAGAAAAAGGTCACCGCCATCACCGCCGACACCCCGCCGCGGATGAGATGCACGCGCATCGTCGCGGCCGAGGGCCAGCCGGCACGGCGCGGCAGATAGAGCACACCGGTCAGTACCACCCCGGCGGCGGCACGCCACAGCATGGTGTCATACGCACCGATCTGCAGCACCAACCCCTTCATCACCGCATCCATCGATGAAAAGACGGCGATGCCGAGCACGGCGATGGCAAAAGGGAGGGTATCGGTGCGGGTCACGCAGGTCCGATAGCGGCGGGCGACCGCGACGTCACGTCGCAGTGCGCCGAACGGGCCAAACCACGCGTGACCGGCCCGGCGAAAGTTCCGAAGGTTCCGGGAAAACGACAATAAGGCCTGACCAGATGGATCGGAAAAGGTCGAGGATTTACAGGGCCAGCGATGTCAAAGAGCCTGACCGCGAAGATGCACGGAAGCGGCGTTGTAGGACAGCGGTTTGTTCGAGGTGGCTGGCGTGCGTGGCGCGCGCTACGCCGACACCCCGATGGGATCGCAGCTTCGCTCGCCTACAGCACCCGGAGGGCATCGACCTCTTTCAGGTAGCCGACCCGGCCATGGCGAACCTCGTCGACGATTTCCGGTCGCGCGGTTTCGAGATTTCCCCCGGAGAAGGGCGGCTTGGGCGCGTATTCGGTGATGAGCAACGCAACTTCGGCAAAGTGGCGCCCGCGGAGCCGGTCGATGAGCGTGAGCCCGAGGTCGAGCCCGGCCGATACGCCGGCCGCCGTGATTAAATTGCCGTCCTCGACCACGCGCTGCCTCACCGGTTCGGCCCCGAACTGCGCGAGATTATCGACCACCGTCCAGTGCGAGGTGGCTTTTCGGCCGCGAAGCAACCCCGCCGTCCCGAGGATCAGCGAGCCGGAGCAAATGCTCGACACATATTTCGCACGACTCGCGCGGTCCCGGACGAAGGCGATCGTCGCCGGATCCTGCGCGGCGGCGAGAACGCCGCTGCTTCCGCCTCCGCCGGGAACGACGAGCAGCGTCAGGTCGCGCGGACAGTCGGCCATGGTGATCGTGGGTTGAAGGACGAAGCCGGCGTCGCTCTTGATCGGCCGCAGATCAGGCTGATTGGTGACGAAATGGAGCCGCGCCTTGTTCAGCAGGAAGCCGAGGAAATGATACGGCCCCATGATGTCGAGCATCGTCAGCCCCGGATATACCAGCATGGCGACGTCCTCTCGCCCGGAAGCATCGTCCGCCACTGGCAAGCCGCCGGTTGCCGAGGCGGGCGCGCGCGACTTGGCCGCCGAACCAAGCGCGCCCGCGCCGGCCAAAATGCCCGCATTGGCAAGGAGTGCTCTACGGTCGATGCTCATGTGCGGCGGTCCTTCTACCCGGCGATGGGCCGGGTGGCTCACCATGCGTCCGCAGGCATGAAGGCGGTAGGAGCCGAGCGACTAGCGGGACAATCGGGGCGATGAGTTGCCAAGTCGGAGCGGACCTCGGCAGGAAGGCAAGCGCGGTCGCCTAAATCACGGACACGGCCGGACCCGTTACGCCGCCGCTTGCGCGGCCGCCTCGCCCGCCTCGATCTCCGCCGCCTTGGCCTCCACCAGCTTGACGATGTGCTCGATCATGTCGGCGCTCTGCACGTGGTGGTCGGTGACGCCCGAGAGATAGACCATGTGCTTGCCATTGCCGCCACCCGTCAGGCCAATATCGGTCTCGCGCGCTTCACCGGGGCCGTTGACCACGCAGCCGAGCACCGACAGGCTCATCGGTGTGCGGATGTGCTGGAGGCGTTCCTCCAAGGCCTGAACGGTGCGGATCACGTCGAAGCCCTGGCGCGCGCAGCTCGGGCAAGACACGACGCGAACACCGCGATTGCGGATGCCGAGCGCCTTCAGGATCTCGAACCCGACACGGACTTCTTCTTCGGGTTCCGCCGAGAGCGAGACGCGGATCGTGTCGCCGATGCCGTACCACAGCAGGCTGCCGATGCCGATCGACGACTTCACCGTGCCGCCGACGAAACCGCCCGCCTCGGTGATGCCGAGATGCAGCGGACAATCGACGACCTCGGCGAGCTGCTGGTACGCGGCGACCGCGAGGAACAGGTCGCTGGCCTTCACCGCGACCTTGTATTCGTGAAAATCGTGGTCCTGCAGGATCTTGATATGGTCGAGCGCGGATTCGACCAGCGCCTCGGGGCACGGCTCGCCGTATTTCTCCAGCAGGTCCTTCTCGAGCGACCCAGCGTTCACGCCGATGCGGATCGCGCAACCGTTGGCCTTGGCGGCGCCGATCACTTCCTTCACGCGCGCTTCCGAGCCGATGTTGCCCGGGTTGATGCGCAGGCACGCCGCCCCCGCATCCGCCGCCTCGAGCGCGCGCTTGTAGTGGAAATGGATGTCGGCGACGATCGGCACGCGGCTGGCGCGGACGATCTGCTTGAGCGCGGCGGTGCTTTCCACATCGGGGCACGACACGCGGATGATATCGACCCCAGCCTCCTCGCAGCGGCGGATCTGGTCGATCGTCGCGCGCGCGTCGCTGGTCGGCGTGTTGGTCATCGTCTGGACGGTGACCGGCGCATCGCCGCCGACAGGCACGTTGCCGACCATGATCTGGCGGCTGTGGCGGCGGGTGATGTCCCGCCAGGGACGCAGTGACATAGGGATTCCTTACGCTTCGCCCGCCTTATAGCCTGTCTCTACCCCGGCGCGATAGCGTCTGCTGCCGCGCACCGTCGCGCCACTGCCAAGCGTGACGGTGAAATCGCCGCTCCGGTCGGTATCGACCCGGCGGATCGAGTCGCGGCGGACGAGCTGGCCGCGGTGGATGCGCACGAACGCATCGCCCAGTTCGTCGCCGATCGCGGCGAGCGTGGCGCGCTGCAACAGCGTGCGCTCACCCCAGACGATCTCGACATAATTGCCCGCCGAGGCGACGCGCTCGATCTCGCCGAGCGGGACGTGATGCGTCACCGCGCCGTCACTCACCGCGAACGTGCGCGGCTTGGCGTCGGGCGTCGTCGCAGCGCGCGCGAGCAGCCACTGCGCGACCAACGCAAGCGAAGCGAATTGCAGAAAGGTGCCGACGTCCTGGCGATATTCGTAGAGCCACGGATTATCGATCCCGGCCATGAAGACGTAGCGCTGGCCCTGCGCCGAGTAGATCGGGATGCGGATCGCGACCATCAGGCCGATGTGCCACAGCGACGCGGGGATGGTGGCGCCCGCGACGATCAGCGCGATCCGCCACCAGGCGGGCGCCGAGCGGCGCAGGCGCGCGACCAGCCACCAGATCAGCGGGACCTCGGTCAGCCATGCGACGATGCTGCTCGCCTCCCACAGCCAGATATGCGCGGGGGTGACCGGTACATGCGCGGCGGCGAAATCGCTGACCATCGACGTCGCGTTGGCGACCATGATGACGGCCAGAATCACCAGGAAGCCGCGGCCGAGCAGCAACGCGAGGCGCCGCTGCGCCCCGTTCATCCCACGCCACCCGCCGCTCGTCCCAGTGCCCGTCGCCATCATCCCAGCAAAGCCGCTTTTCGCCCCTCTCCGATACCGGGCCGCAAGCCCGCCGACTAGCCATTGCTCATCGACCAATGGAGGCACATCATGGAACGGCATTACGGCATGGACTGGCTACGGATCGGCGCGTTCGCGCTGCTGATCCTCTATCATATCGGCATGGTCTTCGTGCCCTGGGGGTTTCAGGTGAAGACCGTGCATCCGGCGGCATGGGTCGAAATTCCGATGCTGCTGACCAACCCGTGGCGGCTGACCTTGCTTTTCGTCGTGTCGGGTTATGCCAGCCGGGCATTGCTCTCGCGCTCGCCGACCGTTGGCGCATTCCTAAAGAGCCGCAACGCCCGTCTGCTGATCCCGCTCGCGTTCGGCATCGCGGTGATCGTGCCGCCGCAGACCTGGGTCGAGGTGGCGAGCCAGCATGGCTATGCGCACGGCTTTGCGTGGTTCTACGGCCACGATTATTTCCGCTTCGGCACGCTGTTCGGCATCGTCATGCCGACCTGGAACCATCTGTGGTTCGTGCTCTATCTGTGGGTCTACACCGTCGCTTTGTGCGCACTGGCGATGATCCCCGGGGCCGACCGGTTGCAGCGCACGTTCGACATCGTCTTCGCCGGATCTCGCGCCTTGTGGGTGCCGCTCGCGTTCCTGCTGGTCACGCAATTCTGGCTGTTCCACCGGGCCGAGGACACGCACGATCTTTTCCATGACGGCGTGGCGCATCTGCAATATTTCCCTGCCTTGCTGTTCGGCTTTGGGCTCGCCGGATCGCGCGCGGTGCTGGGCGGTCTCTCGCACCACTGGAGGCTATCGTCGGCGCTGGCGGTGGCGAGTTACGCGACGATCGCCGGGCTGCTCATCGCGTATCCCGATTTCAGCTTCCCGACGCACGCCGTGACGACCGTCTTCCGCCTCGCCCGCGAGATCGAGGCATGGTCCGCGATCGCCGCGCTGATCGGCATCGCCGAGCGCTTCCTCAATCGCGACAATGCCTGGCGCCCGATGCTCGCCGAGGCGACCTTCCCCTTCTACATCATCCACCAGACGATAATCGTATTGGTCGAATATTGGCTGCTCCCGCTGCACATCGGTGCGGTGGCGGAGTTCGCGATTCTCGTCCCGGCGACGATCGCCGGATGCTGGGCGTTTTACCTGATCGGGCGCGAGATCGGTTGGTTGCGGCCCATGATCGGACTCAAGCGGGTGGCCAAATCTCGCGTGTCTGCTACCGCTCCCGGACATGGCCGAAGCACAGACATGGACGCTGGTGATCCACGGTGGAGCCGGCGTGATCGAGCGCAGCCGGACGTCGCCTGAGACCGACGCCGCAGTCCGCGCCGCGCTGCGCCGCGCGCTCCACGAGGGGGCAAAGATCCTCTCATCGGGCGGCGCGGCGCTCGACGCCGTCGAGACGGCGGTGCGGATTCTCGAGGACGATCCCGCCTTCAACGCAGGACGCGGCGCGGCGTTGACGATCGACGGGCTGGCCGAGCTCGACGCGGCGATCATGGACGGGAGCACACGCGCCGCCGGCTCGGTCGCCGGCGTGACCGCGACCAAGAACCCCGTAACGCTCGCCCGCGCGGTGATGGAGCAAAGCGCGCACGTGCTGCTCGGGCGCGAGGGTGCCGATGCCTTTTCGCGCGAACATGGGCTGGAGCAGGCGGGCGAGGACTGGTTCGTCATCCCCGAGCGGCGGCGCCAGCTCGACGAGCTGATCGCCGGCGGCGGGAAGTTCGACGTCGATATGAAATACGGCACGGTCGGCGCGGTCGCCCGCAACGTTGCCGGCCATGTCGCCGCCGCGACCTCGACCGGGGGCGTGACCGGCAAGCGCTGGGGCCGGATCGGCGATTCGCCGCTGATCGGCGCGGGCACTTATGCCGACGACCGCGCCTGCGCGGTGTCGTGCACCGGCGCGGGGGAATATTTCATTCGCTTGGGCGTCGCGCACGAGATCGCGGCGCGTGTGCGGCTCGCGGGTGAGGACGTGCAGGCGGCGGCGGATGCGGTGATGGCCGAGGTCAGGGCACTGGGCGGGACCGGCGGGGTAATCGTCGCGGGCGCGGACGGAACGCCAGCCTGGTCCTTCACCACGCCGGGCATGCACCGCGGCCGGATCACGCACGATTCCGCCGCGACCATCGCGATTTACGGCGACGAGTGAAGTCCGCTAGGTGGCGCGGGCGGCAGCGCCCTGGAGAATTTGACATGACCTCGATCCTTCGCGCCTGCGCCCTGACCGCCGTCGCCGCCGCGTTCGGCCTGTCCGCGCCGGCGCGGGCTTATTGGGAATATGGCCACGAGACCGTCGCCGAGATCGCGATGAAGAACGTTCGCCCCTCGACCCGCATCGCGGTCGCTCGCCTGCTCGCCGACACCGACTCGCTCGGCACGCCCGAATGCCCGGCGCGGTCGATCGAGGATGCGAGCATCTGGGCGGACTGCGTCAAGAAGATCAAGGGCACCGACGGCAAGCCCAAATTCGGTTACGCCTACACCTGGCACTTCCAGGACGTGAACGTCTGCCGGCCCTTCGACCTCGTCGCGCCGTGCAAGGACGGCAATTGCGTTTCGGCGCAGACCGAGAAGGATGTCGCCACCCTGCGCGACAAATCCGCACCGCGCGACGCAAAGGTGCAGGCGCTGGTATTCCTGATCCACTTCGTCGGCGACCTCCACCAGCCGCTCCATGCCGGCGAGAAGGACGACAAGGGTGGCAACGACGTGGCGGCCACTTACGGCACCTATTCGCCGCCGCACTTCAACCTCCACTCGGTCTGGGACGGCCCGCTGGCGGAGCGCGCGGCAACCACCGGCCCGTCGCTCGTGCGGCATTATCCGCCCGCCCAAAAAGCGCGACTGCAGGCCGGCACGGTCACCGATTGGAGTCGCGAGAGCTGGCAGGTCTCGCGCGACGTGGTCTACGCCTCGGCGCTGAAGGGCGATCCGTGCCAGCCGAACCCGGCGAGCGTCGTGCTCGACAATGCGACGATCGACGCCGACGTGCCCGTCGCGCGGTTGCAGCTCGAGCGCGCCGGGCTGCGGCTGGCGAAGGAGCTCGACCTCGCCTTCAAACGCTGACCGCGCCGGCGAATCTTCACACTCTTCACACGCTGGCGCGTTTTGAAGCGGTCATCCGGGTAAGCGAACGGGAGCCGGCGCTGTCAAAGAACCCAGCGATCCTGACAGACACGGTACATGTAGGACAGCGGTAAACGCGCCGCCGGAATCACTCCGGGCGGCGCGTTGGCTCAGTTGAGGACGATCGTCACCGCGCGACGATTCTGCGCCCAGCTCGCTTCGTCCGAGCCGAGCGCGATCGGGCGTTCCTTGCCGTAGCTGATCGTCGAGATGCGCGACGGGGCGACGCCGCGCGACGCGAGATAGTTCTTCGCCGCGTTCGCCCGGCGATCGCCCAGCGCGAGATTGTATTCGCGCGTGCCGCGCTCGTCGCAATGCCCTTCCAGGCTGACCGCGACATTGGGCCATTTGGCGAGCCACGCCGCCTGGCTGTCGAGAATGGCGCGCGATTCGCCGTCCACGTCGAAGCTGTCGAGCGCGAAGTGAATCGTATTGCTCGTCACCGAGCGTTCGAAATCGGCGCGGCTGCCCGGCGCGACGTCGCCCGGACGCCCGGCGCCCGCGCCCATGTCGGGAGCGCCGCCTGGCGGTGGGGGCAGTTGCGCGGGATGCTTCTTGGCGCAGCCGCTCGCGCCGAGTGCGGCGGCGAGCAGCAAGAGGGCCATCTGTTTCTTCATCGTCGGTCTCCTATGGTGATCGGAACTCGCCCCCCACAGGCATCCCCCCTGATAACACATTCAGCGGCGCAGCGGCCCCCAATCGGGATCCGACCCGTCGAGCGGGGTCGGAACCGCGCGTTCGTTCACCCCGGTCAGATCGACCGACCACAGATCGGCGGTTCCCCGCCCACCCTGGCTCGCGCGGAAGAACATCAGCACGCGGCCGTTCGGCGACCAGCTCGGCCCCTCGTCCTGCCACTGGTTGGTCAGCAGATGCTCGCCGCCGCCCGACGGGCTCATCACCCCGATGCGGAAATTGCCCGAAATTCGCGTGAAGGCGATCAGATCGCCGCGCGGGCTCCAGGCCGGCGTGGCGTAGCGCCCGCCGCCGAAGCTGATCCGCTGCTGCTGCGACCCGTCGGCGTTCATGACATAAAGCTGCTGGGTGCCCGACCGGTCGCTTTCGAACACGATGCGGCGCCCGTCGGGCGAATAACTGCCGCCGGTGTCGATCCCCGGCGCGGTGGTCAGCCGCTGCGGCGTTCCACCCGAGATCGCAACGCGGTAGATGTCGGTATTGCCGCCGATCGCCATCGAAAACAGCACCCACTTCCCGTCCGGCGAAACGCGAGGCGCGAAGTTCAGGTTGGTATCGGGCACCAGCAGCCGCTCGCGCGCCGAGCCGAGATCGTAGACGTAGATCGACGGCCGCTCGTTGCGGTAGCTCATATAGACGATCGATTGCTGGTTGGGCGACCAGCGCGGGGTCAGCACGATATACTGTCCGTTGGTCAGGAAGCGGTGGTTCGCCCCGTCCTGATCCATCATCGCGAGCCGCTTGATCCGCTTGCCCTTGGGTCCGGTCTCCGAAACGTAGAGCACGCGGCTGTCGAAATACGGTCCCTCGCCGGTCAGCCGGGTATAGACCATGTCGGCGCATTTGTGCGCCGCGCGGCGCCATTCGCCGTACGGCAGGACATAGCCCTGCCGCGCCAGTTCGCGCTGCTGTGCGGTGTCGTAGAGGTAACAACCGATCGTCAGCGTGCCGTTGCCGTTCGCGCGGACATAGCCCTGGACGAGCGCCGTCGCCCCCGCCGCGCTCCACGCCGTGTAATTGGGCGCGGTCGCCTCCGCGAACGGAACGTTGAGCAACTGCCCTGCC
>JBDSKT010000158.1:0-8918 GCA_039916765.1 Sphingomonas sp. | reverse complement strand
TGCCGCCGGTGCCGATCACTTCGCGGATCTTCGACTTGTCGATCGTGAAGGTCTCGATGCGCGGTGCGTGCGCCGACAGCTCTTCACGGGTGTGATCGAGCGCCTTGGCCATTTCGCCGAGGATGTGCGCGCGGCCTTCCTTGGCCTGTTCGAGCGCCTTCCTCATGATCTCTTCGGTGATGCCGGCGATCTTGATGTCCATCTGCATCGTGGTGATGCCCTCGGACGTGCCCGCGACCTTGAAGTCCATGTCGCCGAGATGATCCTCGTCGCCGAGGATGTCTGACAGGACCGCGAAATCCTTGCCTTCGAGGATCAGGCCCATCGCGATGCCCGAAACCGGACGCTTCAGCGGCACACCGGCATCCATCATCGACAGCGAACCGCCGCACACCGTCGCCATCGACGACGAACCGTTGCTCTCGGTAATGTCGGACAGGACGCGGATCGTGTACGGAAACTCTTCCTTCGTCGGCAGCACGGGATGCAGCGCGCGCCAAGCGAGCTTGCCGTGGCCGACCTCGCGACGTCCGGGGGCGCCGAAGCGACCCACTTCACCGACCGAGTAGGGCGGGAAGTTATAGTGCAGCATGAAGTGCTCGTAGTTGAGCCCGTTCAGCCCGTCGATCATCTGCTCGGCGTCGCGCGTGCCGAGCGTGGTGGTGCAGATCGACTGCGTCTCGCCGCGCGTGAACAAAGCCGAGCCGTGCGCGCGGGGTAGGAAGTGCACCATCGCCTCGATCGGACGGATCTGCGTGGTGGTGCGGCCGTCGATGCGCTGGCCGTCCTTCAGGATGGCGCCCCGAACGATCTCCGCTTCGAGCTTCTTCATCAGCTTGCCGGCGGCCATCTGGTCCTGCGGCGTGCTGTCCGCGAACGCGGCCTTGCCCTTGGCGCGCGCCTCGTTGAGCAGGCCCGAACGCTTGGACTTGTCGGTCACCTTGTAGGCGGCGGCGATGTCTTTGCCGATCAACTTCTTGAGCTTGTCCTTGGCGGCCGACAGATCGGCCTGCGCGGCCATTTCCCACGGATCCTTCGCGGCCTGCTCGGCCAGGTCGATGATCGCGTTGGTGGCTTCGCGGCATGCCTTGTGCGCGAACTGCACCGCGCCGAGCATGATTTCCTCCGACAGCTCCTTGGCTTCGGATTCGACCATCATCACGGCATTGCCGGTGGCGGCGACGACGAGATCGAGATCGCCTTCCTTGACCTGGTCGAGCGTCGGGTTGAGCACGTACTGGCCCTCGACATACCCGACGCGCGCTGCGCCGATCGGGCCCATGAAGGGCACGCCCGAAATGGTCAGCGCAGCGGATGCGGCGACCATCGCGAGGATATCCGGCTCGTTCTCGCCGTCATAGCTCAGAACCTGGCAGATCACGTTGATCTCGTTGTAGAACCCTTCGGGGAACAGCGGGCGGATCGGGCGATCGATCAGGCGGCTGGTCAGCGTTTCCTTTTCGGTCGCGCCGCGCTCACGCTTGAAGAAGCCGCCGGGGATGCGACCCGCGGCCGAATACTTCTCCTGATAATGGACGGTGAGCGGGAAGAAATCCTGCCCCTCCTTGACCGAGCGCGCGGCCGTAACGGCGCAGAGCACGACGGTTTCGCCAAGCGTCGCCATCACAGCGCCATCGGCCTGGCGGGCAACGCGCCCTGTTTCCAGCGTGAGGGTCTGGCCGCCCCACTGGATTTCTACTTTCTTGGTATCGAACATGTGTTTTCCTTCACTCCGCGACGCCCAATGCGCGCGGGGCCTATGTGCGGGCAAGTCCGGCCCGTGCGGTCAGGGGCTGGTTCAGCCCCATGAGCCTCGGGCCGAATTGCCCCTGGCTCTGCATCCCGCGCTGGTGCCGGGATACGAAAACGGCGCCCGCAGGTGCCGTCTGTTTACTTGCGAAGCCCGAGCTTCGCGATGAGATCGGTATAACGCTGGCCATCCGTGTGACGGAGATAATCCAGCAGCGACCGGCGCTTGTTGACCATCATCAGCAGCCCGCGGCGCGAATGATTGTCCTTTGCGTGGGTCTTGAAATGCTCGGTCAGGTTGCGGATGCGCTCGGTGAGGATCGCGACCTGGACTTCGGTGGAACCGGAATCGCCTTCGGCGCGGCCATGTTCCTTGACGAGCGCGGTCTTGCGCTCTGCGGTGATCGTCATGTGTTTTCCCTCGACATCGCGTTACAGATTGAAACCACGGACGACGCGGACTTCGCGGTCCTGAACCTCGACCAAGGCGACCGGAACATCATCCAGCATCGCGAAGGAGAGGCCATCATCCGAAGCAATCCCGGCCAGAACCCGCCCCTGTCGGAGCGCTCCTGCCTGGTCGGGAGTGAGAGCGAAAGCCGGGATGTCGTCCAGCCCCGCTCTCAACGGCAGGAGGTATTGTTCAAGGCGCTGCCCCTTAGCGAGTTCGTCCAGTTTGTCCAGTGATATCGCGCGCGCGAGGTCGAACGGGCCGGCCTTGGTTCGCCGGAGCATCGTAACGTGGCCGACCGTGCCGAGCGCCCGCGCGATATCGCGCGCGAGGGAGCGGATATAGGTGCCCTTGGATACACGGGCGGTCAAGGTGACGCTGCCAGCGTCGATGCCGAGGATGGTCAGCGCGTGAATGGTCACATCGCGCTTCGCCAGCACCACCTCCTCACCCGCGCGCGCTAGATCGTAGGCCCTTTCGCCATCCACCTTGAGTGCGGAATAGGCCGGCGGTACCTGCTCGATCGCACCGGTGAACCGCGGCAGCACGGCTTCGACCTCGCCGAGCGTGGGCCGCGCGTCGCTCGTCGCGACCGGCTTGCCCTCTAGATCGAGCGTGTCGGTCTCGATCCCGAAGGTCACCGTGAAATCATACACCTTATCGCTGTCGAGCAAGCGCCCGGCGAGCTTGGTCGCTTCGCCGATCGCAATCGGCAGCACGCCCGTCGCCAGCGGATCAAGCGTGCCGCCATGCCCAACCTTGGGCTTGCCGTACCCGCCCTGCCGCAGCGCGCGCTTGACCGCGCTCACGCCCTGCGTCGAGCCGAGCCCCAATGGCTTGTCGAGGATGATCCAGCCGTGCATCGGCGCGGGCCTAGCCGGTCGCGATCAGCTCGGCCAGTCGCCGTGATCCGTTCAAATGATCGCTCGGGCCAAGGCCAGGAACATGCCGGTCACGGCATCAGCGATCGGTCCGACGACCCGTGCCACCACATCTGCGCGAGGCGAGATCGCTGGCAGCAGGACGAGCAGCGCGATCATCACCGGGAACGCAAAACGTCCGAGCTTTGCATAATGTCGCGCAAGCGATCGGGGAAGTAACGCTTCGACGACATGACCACCGTCGAACGGCGGTACGGGAAGCAGGTTGAATATCGCAAGGAACACGTTGATCAGCAGGAAATTGACCAGATTGGCGGCGATGAAGCCGCCAATACCAGCGCGTGGCAGTTCGACAAAGTTAGCGCCGATCATACCGCCGATCGCAAGCGCTGTCAGGGCGGCGAGCACCAAATTGGTCGCGGGTCCGGCGAGTGCGACGATCGCCATGTGCAGACGAGGACGGCGCATCCGCGCCGCGACCACGGGCACTGGCTTTGCCCAACCAAAAATGGGTGCATGCGCGAGCGCGAGGATCATCGGCACGACGACGGTGCCGACCGGATCGACATGGCGGATCGGATTGAGCGTCAGCCGCCCGCGCCGTGCCGCCGTCTCATCGCCGAACAACCGCGCGACATAGCCATGCGCTACCTCGTGAAACACGATCGCGATGATGAGCGGGATTAGCCAGACGGCAATCTCATAGGCCGGGCTGCGGCCGTTCATCGCGCGCCGTCCAGCGCCGCGACAAAATGCTTGCGGCACAGCGCGATGTAACGGTCGTTGCCGCCGATCTCGGTCTGTTCACCCCGCTTGATCGCCTTGCCCGCAGCATCAACGCGCAGATTCATCGTCGCCTTGCGGCCGCACGCGCACACCGATTTCAGTTCGACGAGCGTATCGGCGATGGCGAGCAAGCGCGCCGACCCGGGAAAGAGGGTGCCCTGGAAATCGGTGCGCAGCCCGTAAGCGAGCACAGGAATGCCGTCGATATCGGCAAGCGCCGCAAGCTGATCGACCTGTTGCGCGGTGAGGAATTGCGCCTCATCGACCAATACGCAAGCCGGCCTCTCGCCCGCTCGGACGATCGCGGCGATATCGGTCTCGGCGCCGAACATTACCGCGTCGTGTTCCAGCCCGATCCGGGAGGTGATCGTCCCGGCTGCGAACCGATCGTCGATCGCGGCGGTGAACAGCACCGTCCTCATGCCGCGCTCGCGGTAATTGAAATCGGCCTGGAGCAGCGTGGTCGATTTGCCCGCGTTCATCGACGCATAGTAGAAATAGAGCTTGGCCATTACGTCGTGTAGGGCGATACGAGCGCCGCTGCCAATGGGCCAAGGAGGATGTTTGTCGTGGGTCGCGCGATCTGGGTCATGAGCGGCTTTGCTGCGGGGTGGAGCTATCTCGGCATTATCAAGAATGGTTGGCCCCTTTGGCTCGTCGCGCTGCCGATGGCGGCATCGGCGTTGCTAATCGCGATTGCACAACGCCGACGCTTCATCATGCATTCGACAAGCGGGCGACGCCGGATCGGCCGTTTGCTCCTGATCTGGACCGTGGCCGAATTCGCCGCGATCGCCGTCATGACGACCCTTCTGATCCGATGGCACTTTGACGAGGCAATCGCCGCCGCCGCCGTGATCATCGTCGGTGCCCATTTCCTGCCGCTGGCGCGCGGCATCCCGGTCCCGCTCTATTACGCGACCGGTGCCGGGATGATCGCATTCGGCGTGATCGCCATGCTGCTTGCTCCGTCGTTCAGTTTTAATGTAGCCGTGTTCGGCGCTGCAGCGACGCTGTGGGCATCCGTCATCGTGATGCTCGGTAAATCGGAACCGCGTACAGCGCGTTAGACATCGCCGTCGCCCAGATCACGCGCGATATGTGGATCACGCAGCAACTCATCGATATGGCTGCCCTCGTCGAAACTCTCGTCGGCGAGAAACTTGAGCTTGGCTGCGTATTTCATCTTCATCCGAGCAGCCGTCTCGCGCTGGAGGTAGGCCGTGTTGGTCCGAAGCGCCTTGAGCACAGCTTCCTCGTCCTTGCCGAGCAGGGGCTTCACGAATACCGTCGCGTGACGAAGATCGGGCGACATGCGCACCTCGGTCACCGAGACCATGTGCTTCGTAAGCGTTTCGTCATGCACGTCGCCGCGCTGCAGGATTTCCGACAGGATATGCCGCACCTGCTCGCCCACGCGTAGCAAGCGGACGGAACGGCTCTCGTCGCCTTCGGTTTTCTTCATCGCATCGGCCCAGCCAACCTCCGCGCAAGTACCACTTGCGCGGATGATCGTTACAGCGTCCGTTCGCGCAACTCGACCTCGAAGGTTTCGAGAAAGTCACCCGGCTTGATATCGACGAAGTTCTGCGTGAACGTCACGCCGCATTCGAGCCCGGCGCGGACCTCGGCCACGTCGTCCTTGAAACGCCGCAGCGACGCGATTTCACCTTGGTAGATGATGACATCTTCCCGAGTGATGCGCGCCTTGAGCGCCTTGCGGATGACGCCTTCGGTGACGAGCAGACCGGCCGCCTTGCCGTGCTTGCCCGCCGAGAAGACCTCACGGATTTCGGCGCGGCCGACGACCGTCTCGAACGCTTCCGGCCCGAGTTCGCCCGCCATGCCCGCGCGGATTTCGTCGGTCAGCTCGTAGATCACGTCGTAATATTTGAGCGCGACCTTCTGCCGGTCGGCGATCTCGCGCGCCTTGGCATTGGCGCGGACGTTGAAGCCGATGATCGGCGCGCCCGATGCGCCCGCCAGCGTCACGTCGCTCTCGGTGATGCCGCCGACGCCCGAATGGAGCACGCGCGCCTTGATCAGGTCGGTCGAAATCTTGTTGATCGCGCCGACGATCGCCTCGACCGTGCCTTGCGTGTCGGCCTTGACCACCAGCGGATATTCGATCGCCTGCTTTTCCTTGAGCGCCGAAAACATCGAATCGAGGCTGGCCGGCGCATTGGTGGTGCGTTTTTCCGTGATCACGCTCTGCCGATAGGCCGCGACCTCACGCGCGCGCGCTTCGTTCTCCACGACCGACATCGGATCGCCCGCGCGCGGCACGCCCGACAGGCCGAGCACTTCGACGGGCATCGACGGTCCGGCTTCCTTGAGCTGCGCGCCCTTGTCGTTGACCATCGCCCGGACCTTGCCACTCTCAGCACCGACGACGAGCACATCGCCGACCTTGAGCATGCCGCGCGTGACCAACACCGTCGCAACCGGGCCGCGCCCCTTGTCAAGCTTGGCCTCGATCACCGTACCCTCGGCCATGCGATCGGGGTTGGCCTTCAGTTCGAGCAATTCAGCCTGGAGCTGGATTTTCTCGATCAGCGTATCGAGCCCGGTCTTCTTGGTCGCGGAAACCTCAACGTCCTGCGTCTCACCGCCCATTTCCTCGACCTGCACGTCGTGCTCGAGCAGGCGCTCGCGCACCTTCTGGGCATTGGCCTCGGGCTTGTCGATCTTGTTGATCGCCACGATCATCGGCACGCCGGCCGCCTTGGTGTGGTTGATCGCCTCGATCGTCTGCGGCATCAGCCCGTCATCGGCAGCTACCACCAGCACGACAATGTCGGTGACGTTGGCGCCGCGTGCGCGCATCTCGCTGAACGCTTCGTGGCCCGGCGTGTCGAGGAAGGTGATCTTCGACTTGTCCTTCAGCGTGACCTGATAGGCGCCGATATGCTGCGTGATGCCGCCGGCCTCGCCGCGGACCACGTCGGTGCCGCGCAGTGCATCGAGCAAGCTGGTCTTGCCGTGATCGACATGGCCCATGATCGTCACCACCGGCGGGCGCGGCTGGAGCGTCGCATCGTCATCGACATCATGCTCGATCGCAAGATCGATATCGCTGTCCGATACGCGGACGATGTTGTGGCCGAACTCGGTGACGAGCAGTTCGGCGGTATCCTGGTCGATCGTCTGCGTCATCGTGACGGGCGAACCCATCTTGAACAGCGTCTTGACCAGATCCGCGCCCTTCTCGGCCATGCGATTGGCGAGTTCCTGCACCGTGATCGCTTCCGGTACGACGACGTCGCGGACCTGCTTGGCCTGGGGTTCGCGCGAGCCCCCCGAATGACGGCGATGCTCCTTCTCACGCGCACGCTTCAAGGCGGCAAGCGAGCGGGCGCGGGCGCCATCGTCGCCACCGAGCGCGCGGTTGACGGTCAGCTTGCCGCCGCGACGCTCGTCACCCTTGCGATCGCGTTGCTGGGGACGTGCGGGTTCGGGCGCGGCGGCAGCGCGGCGGACCGCTGTTCCGATCGGTGCTGCGCCGGAACCCGTCGCCGTCGGGGCGGCGGCCGGACGCGGTGCGGGCTTGGGGATGTCGGGACGCGCGACCGGTGAGAAACGACGCGGCGCGGGCATGCTCGGGTCGAGCTCGAGCCCGGCAGGCTGAACGGGTGCAGGTTCGGGTGTCGGTGCCGCCGTTGCGGGCGCCGGCGTCGCCCTGGTCTCGGCGGGCGCGTTATCAGCCAGCGGAGCGGAAGCGGACGCGGGTTCTGGCTCGTCGCCACGCGCGGCCCGTTCCTCGGCGCGGCGGCGTTCCTCATCGGCCGCCTCACGCGATTCGCGCTCCTCGCGGCGGCGCGTTTCCTCGAGCGCGTTCATACGTGCCTCGTCGGCCTCGCGGAGCAGCTTTTCCTGCAACTCGCGGCGCGACAGCTGCGCGTCGCCAGGGGACATCGGACGCGGGGCAGGCGCGGCGGATGCCTGCGAAGGAGGCGTCGGGGCGGGCGCCGGCGCGGCTTCCTCAACGACGGGCGCCTCGGGCGCGACACCACCCGGTCCGAGGATGCGCCGCCGCTTGACCTCGACCACCACGGTGTTCGACCGGCCGTGGCTGAAGCTTTGCTTCACTTTGCCCGTCTCGACGGTGCGCTTCAGCCCCAGCGGCGCGCGCATGCCCAGTTTCGGCTTTTCGTTGTCGGTATCGCTCACTCGAATTCCTCGTGCGTCAAAATCTCGGGTGCGGACCCGCTGGTGCGGGACGCCGATGCGCCCTGCGTGGCCGTTTCGCAAGGCTTAGGGATAGGAGAACCCATCAAAGTACCACCTTGATGGGACCCCGGGTCGGGGCCGATAAAATGCAGCCATCGGGTGATCGCATCGCGTACCCGGTTGGCGGCTTGGAAGTCCGTCAGACCGACGTGTACCACATTTTCGCGGCCCAACGCCAAGGACAATATGGTGCGCGCGATCGGCAAGACCAAGCCCCGCATATCCTCGCCTTCGCGGTCGCTGCCGACGCGCCATGCCTGATCGAGCTTGCGGTTGCCGTCGGCGCCCGCATCGGCGGCGTGCAGCAGCAAATGAAGCCGGCCGCTGCGTGCGGCCTCTTCGATCCTGTCCGAACCGGTCAGCAACGTACCGCTACGCGATTCCAGTCCAAGCCGGTCGAGCGCGGCACGTTCCAGCGCGGTGCTGATCTGCGCCGAGAGGTCCCCGGGAATCGACAGTGCAGCGCCCTTGAATGCGCGAGCCAGCGCGCCTTTCAGCTTGCCCTTGGCCACCGCAGCATCGAGCGCGGCGCCGCTCACGCCGATCCAGGCACCGCGTCCCGGCGCCTTGGCGCGCACATCCGGCAACACGTCTCCATCCGGCGATAGCGCAAGCCGGATGAACCCGCCGCGCGGGCCCTCCACGCGCGACAGGATGCAGGTGCGGACAGGATCGCTCCCGCCGCCCTTTTCGCCGTCAATGTCTAGTCGGCGCGTATCATTGCGAGGATTCCGCATCGGCGTCCTCCGCGACGGCGGGCGCCGCTTCATCCTCAAACCAGTGCGCACGGGCGGCCATGATGATCTCGTTACCCTGCTCTT
>JBDSKT010000157.1:0-6964 GCA_039916765.1 Sphingomonas sp. | reverse complement strand
TCGAAATGGCCGATGTTGCAGACGATCGCCATCGGCTTCATCGCCTTCATGTGATCGGCGGTGATGACGTCGGCATTGCCGGTCGCGGTGCAGAAGATGTCGGCGCGCTTCACCGCCTCTTCCATGGTCACGACCTCGAAGCCCTCCATTGCCGCCTGCAGCGCACAGATCGGATCGACCTCGGTCACCATCACGCGCGCGCCGCCGTTGCGGAGCGACTGTGCCGAACCCTTGCCGACGTCACCGAAGCCGGCGACGCAAGCGACCTTGCCGGCGAGCATCACGTCGGTGGCGCGGCGGATCGCGTCGACCAGCGATTCCTTGCAGCCATAGAGATTGTCGAACTTCGACTTGGTCACGCTGTCGTTGACGTTGATCGCGGGGAAAGGCAGTTCGCCCTTCTTCGAAATCTCGTACAGACGGTGGACGCCGGTGGTGGTCTCTTCCGAAACGCCCTTGAGGTTCTTGACGGTCGCGGTGAGGTAGCCCGGCTTGGCAGCGATGAACGCCTTCAGCGCGCGCTGCATCTCGACTTCTTCTTCATTCTCGGGTTCGGGCATCGTGTGGCCGGCCTCGAGCTTGGCGCCCCACAGCGCGAACATCGTGGCGTCGCCGCCATCGTCGAGGATGATGTTGGCGGTCTGGCCATCAACGTCGGCGTCCCAGGTGAAGATGTCGCCGACATAGTTCCAATAGTCCGCCAGGCTCTCGCCCTTGATCGCGAACACCGGCACGCCGGTCGCGGCGATCGCGGCGGCGGCATGGTCCTGGGTGGAGAAGATGTTGCACGTCGCCCAGCGCACCTTGGCGCCGAGCGCGGTCAGCGTCTCGATCAGCACGGCGGTCTGGATCGTCATGTGCAGCGAGCCGGTGATGCGCGCACCCTTCAGGGGCTGGCTCACGCCGAACTCGTCGCGCAGTGCCATCAGGCCCGGCATTTCGGTTTCGGCAATGTTGATCTCCGCGCGGCCGAAGTCGGCGAGCGAGAGGTCGGCTACGACATGATCGGCCTTGCGGTCGGTGGTGCGGTCGAGAACGGTGGCCACGAGGTATCTCCGGATGTTGGCTAAGTTGCCGCGGCCATAGCCATCAACCGCGTCCAAATCAAATATAAAGATATCTTTATATGTGATCGCAGGTCGCGATGCTCGATCGAATGCCGGGGCAGACCCGTTACGCCGTCCCCGCCTCGCCGACGAGCAGTCGCGGATCGACGCCGAGATCGTTGAACGCGGTCGCCCACCTCTTGTCGGCCGGCACGTCGTAGATCAGCGCAGGATCGCCCGGCGTCGAGAGCCAGCCATGACGGGTCATTTCCTCGTCGAGCTGGCCGGCGTTCCAGCCGGCATAGTCGAGCGCGACGAGCCAGCGCGACGGCCCCGTACCGGCGGCAATCGCCTTCAACACATCGACCGTCCCCGACAGCGACCAGCGCCCCGCCACATCGACACTGTCCTGCCCGCCCCAGTCGGACGAATGGAGCAAGAAGCCGCGCCGCGGCTCGACCGGTCCGCCGAAATGCACCGGCGCGTCGGGCGAGTCGCCGGGCTCGATATCGAACTGGCGCAGCAGATCGTGCAGCCCCAGCCCATCGATCGTCGCGCCGATCCCGATGCCGAGCGCCCCTTCCTCGTCATGGCTGCACACCGCGATCACCGCGCGATCGAACCGCGGGTCGCCGATGCCAGGCATGGCGAGGAGAAACTGGCCGGTGAGATATCGAGCGGATTCCATCGTTTGCAACATAGCGCCCGTGAAACGCGCCGCCACGACCGAATACCCCCATTGAAATCGAGCGCCGTGGTTGCGACCTGTACCCCGTCGCCGCGCCGCGCGGCCATTCAGGAGATTTAAGACATGACCATCGGCATTGGCGATCGCCTGCCCAGCCTGACGCTTACCAAGGCCACCGCGGCCGGCCCCGAGCAGGTGAGTTCGGACGACTATTTCAAGGGTCGCAAGGTCGCGCTCGTCGCGGTGCCGGGCGCGTTCACGCCGACCTGCTCGGCACGGCATCTGCCAGGCTTTGTCGACAAGGCCGACGAGCTGAAGGCCAAGGGTCTGGATGAAATCGCGTTCACGTCCGTCAACGACGCGTTCGTGATGGGCGCCTGGGGCAAGGCGAGCGACGCCGATGCGATTACCATGCTAGCCGACGGCAATGGCGAGTTCGCGCGCGCCGTTGGCCTGACGATGGACGGTTCCAAATTCGGCCTGGGCGAGCGCAGCCAGCGGTACTCGATGGTGGTGAACGACGGCGTGGTCGAAAAGCTCAATGTCGAGGCGCCCGGCGCGTTCGAGGTTTCGTCGGCGGAGCATCTGCTCGGCGAGCTGTAAATCGCGGCGTGGCGGGCGAATTCCATGACGCGTCGCACGGCGGTCATGGAACTCCGCCCGGCGCGCGCGGTTACACGACCGAGGTCGAGATACGAAGGAGATCACCATGAGCACCGATACGACCGCCACAACTGAGACGAGCGAAACCGTCGACGCGATCGAAGCTGTGAAGGGCGAGGCGAGCAGCTTGCTGGAAAAAGCGGGCGAGCTGTTCGATCACGCGAAGGAAGCGATCGGCGAGGCGATCGAATCGACGGCGAAGGCCGCCAAGGACAATCCGGTCGCGGCCGGGGCGATCGCCGCCGGTGCCGCCGCGGCAGTGGCTGGCGCCGCCTACGGTGCGAGCAAGCTGCGCGCCGACGCGCCCGCCGCCAAGGGCACAAAGAAAAAATGATTTTGCCCGCGCCGCGCGCCAACCCGCGCGGCGCGGCTTTACTACCCCGCGTCGGTGGCTTCGCGGTGTGCCGTCTTGCCAGCGTAACCTTCCGGCATTAGCCGTCTGCGATGACACGTACATCGCGCCCGACCGCTTCCGACATCGTTGCCGAACTCGACCGCCTTTACCGCGCATCGGTACAGCGGCTGCAAGACGCACTGACCACGTACATCGCCACCGGCACGGTGCCGGATCCGGCGACGCGGCTGGACGGCAGCTTCGCCTATCCGGAAATCCATCTGCGCTACATGGGGGGCGATAGCCGGCCGGCGCCGCTGCGTTCCTTCGGCCGCCTCGTCACCGAGGGCGAATACCGGATCAGCGTGACGAAGCCGGCGATCTTCGCCGATTACCTGACCGAACAGCTCACGCTGCTGATCGAGGATTACGACGTCGAGGTCGAGGCGGTGCCCGGACGGCAGGAAATTCCGTTTCCGTACGTCATCGACCCCGGCCATGCGCTCAGCCTCGACGAGGTTTCGGCGGTCGAGCTGGCACGCCACTTTCCTGCGGCCGAGCTCGCGCATATCGGCGACGAGATCGCCGACGGGCTCTACGCGATCAACGACGGCATCTACCCGCTGGCGCTGTTCGACGGGCTGCGGACCGATTTTAGCCTCGCGCGGCTGCGCCATTATACCGGCACCCCGCCCGAGCACGTCCAGCGATATGTGCTGTTCACCAATTACCACCGCTATGTCGACGAGTTCGTCCGCTGGGCGTGCGCGCAACTGGGCGAAGGCAGCCGCTTCACTGGCGTATCCGGCGCTGGCGGGGTGATGATCCGCGCCGGTGACGATGTCGAGGCGGCGCTGGCAGACACTAGCGCGTGGCGGCGGCACCAGATGCCCGCGTACCACCTGATGGCGGACGACCGCACCGGCATCACGCTCGTGAATATCGGCGTCGGCCCGTCCAACGCCAAGACGATCTGCGACCATCTCGCGGTGCTGCGGCCCGAGGCGTGGTTGATGATCGGGCATTGCGGCGGGCTGCGTCCCTCGCAGCGGATCGGCGATTACGTCCTGGCTCATGCCTATCTGCGCGATGACCATATCCTCGACGACGTGTTGCCGCCGGAAATTCCGGTGCCGGCGATCGCCGAGGTGCAGCAGGCGCTTGCCCGCGCCGCGGCGACGGTGTCGGGCCAGTCGGGCGACGAGCTCAAGCGCCGGCTGCGCACGGGCACGATCGTGACCACCGACGACCGCAACTGGGAGCTGCAATATTCGCGCTCCGCGCTGCGCTTTTCGCTCAGCCGAGCGGCGGGAATCGACATGGAATCGGCCACCATCGCTGCGCAGGGATATCGCTTCCGCGTGCCTTACGGGACGCTGCTGTGCGTTTCGGACAAGCCGCTGCACGGTGAGCTCAAGCTGCCCGGCCAGGCCAACCGCTTTTACGAGCGCGCGATCAACGAGCACATGCGCATCGGCATCGAGACGTGCGAGGAACTTCGCCGCGAGGGCGCGAAGCTCCACAGCCGCAAGCTGCGCGCGTTCAACGAGCCTCCGTTCCGCTAAGGAAACAAGCGCACGGCTTACGCGTTACGGGTGTTCGACAATCTCATGGAGCATCCAATGGCCACCGCAACCAAGAAGCCCGCGACCGCTCGCAAACCAACCGCCGCGCGCAAACCCGCCGCGAGCAGGACCGCAACGGCGGCCCGCGCCAAGGACGGTACGTTCAAGAAGAAGTCGGCGAGCGGCTGGGGCATGGCGGCGATCGTTGGCGGCGTTGCCGCGGTCGGCGCCGCCGCTACCGCCGCGCTGTTCGCGCTTCGCGGCACGAGCTGGAACGACTTCGAGGATTTGTTGATCGACCGGGATGAAACGGCGCACCAGGCCGACGGCACCGACAGCTCGGCATCCTACGATGCCCGGATCGCAGATGAAGGAACGATCCCGGCTTAACCGGCCAGGAAGTCCGCGATTGCGTGGCCAAGCTCCGGCTTGGTCACCGCGCTCATATGGTTGCCGGGCACCTCGCGGAAGGTCGCGTGAGGCATTGCGTCCGCCAGCGCGGCGGGCGAGCCGTTGTCATCGTCGTCCACGCCCGTCAGCACCAAGGTCGGCTGATCGATATGCGACAACGCCTCGGCCGGTGTATCCACGAACGTGTCAAGCACGCGGAGTAGCGCGATACCATCTCCCTTGGTCGTCTTCAGGAACGCCTCGGTCATCCATTCGGACGTTCCGCGCGAAAAGCTGCCGAGATTGGTCAGCACGGCGCGGAAATAGCCTCCGCGTCCCGCCGTCTTGACGACACCCGTCAGCCCCATGCCGGACAGGATTACTCGCTTCGGCCTGGCCCCGTTGACCAGCATCCGCACCGTCGTGCGCGCACCGAGCGAATAGCCGCCCAGATCATAATCGGTCAGCCCGAGATGCTCGATCAGCGCCAGCCCGTCACGCATCAACGCGTCGGGGGGATA
Source organism: Sphingomonas sp. (assembly GCA_039916765.1). Lineage (GTDB taxonomy): Bacteria > Pseudomonadota > Alphaproteobacteria > Sphingomonadales > Sphingomonadaceae > Sphingomonas. The sequence goes on along the minus strand of JBDSKT010000157.1, from coordinate 1,757 downwards.
GGCGCTCGCATCGTGCGGCCTGGCGCTGTCGCCGTGCCCGCGCAGATCGGGCATGATGACGCGAAAGCCCCTGGCGGTGATCGCCTGGGCGTGGCCGTAGCGTATCCAGTTGACTTCGGCGTTCGAAAAATAGCCATGGATCAGGACGACTGCCCTGCCCTCGCCCACCTCGCGCCAGGCGATCCGCGTGCCATCGAAGCTCGCGAAGAAACGCGGCTCAATCGGGGAGCTTGCCAAGCGTCTTCATCCAGCGGTCAACCAGCGGCTGATGCTCGTCGGTGCGTTGGCGCGGCAGGTCCCGGGTGTCGAGCCACGCGTCGTGGAGCTGGCTCTCGAAACTGAAATGAGACGTGGGGCGCAAGCGCGACGGGTCGTCGAAACTTCCCACCGTGAGGTCCAGATTCTCGCTGCCCTCGTCGAATTCGAACGTCAGCGGAGTGCCGCACGCGGCGCAGAAACCCCGATGCGCGATCGGCGAGGAGGCGTAGCGATCCGGCTCGCGCTCCCAACGCACATCCGCGCGCCGGGCATTCTTGAAGGCGGCGGCGAAACCTCCAGTCGCCTTGCGGCACATCTTGCAATGGCAAAGGTACGCGTCGTCGTCGCGCGCGGTCAGCGTGTAGCGGATGCGGCCGCATTGGCAGCCGCCGGTCATCAAGGTTTCGTCGGTCATCGCACGACGACATAGCGTCGGCACCCGGCGCCCGCCAGTGCCACGATCGACATTCTGCCGGCCCGAGAAACGTCCGAATCCGCGCAATCGCCCGCTCCACGCAAGCTTGATTTCGCCACCAATGCCTTCGCTTCGGACCAGTCGCGGCTGGCCGCCTCGGCGCGACCGACCATAAGCCCGGCGCGAGGGAGCAAGCCATGCCGACCACCTACCGCCTATCGAGCTGGAACACGCAGGGCGATTTCACCGCCGTTGCCAAGGCCAACGTGATCAACGGCAACTTCGGCCCCGCCGCCCCGGCGCAGGTGCCAATCGCCTTCTTGCAGGAAGGCGGCGTCAATCACACGGGCGCGCAGGGCAACTGGACCGCGGTCGGGGGTGCTGGTGTGGGCGCGTTCAACGAGCGGTGCACCAACTACATTCTGGTCAACACCGCGTGGGCCGGGGGTGCGGGCGTGCAGGGCATCACCCTGCAGGACGGCCAGCAGCGTGTCGTGGTGGGCGGCGGCATCGCCGGGCGAAGCCCCGCCGCGATCGTCACCGGGCGGACGATGTTCGTCTCCTGGCACTCGCTCGCGGGGTCTTCCAACGCCGACACCTCGCTGCTGATCACCGCGATCGAGAGCAATGCGGCCTACGTCAACGGCTGCGACGTGATCGTCATCGGCGGCGATTTCAACACCACGCCGGCGGCGATCAATACGCTCGCCAACCAGGGCACTGACCGGACGCGCGCGCAGTGGCGGTTCCCCTATCGCACGGTGGTATCGTCGGGCCTGCCGACCTGCGGGGTCAACGAGCTGGATTTTTTCCTCGTCCTGTCAAAGGGCGCTCCCGCCGGGCTCGCCGCGACACGACTGATGGTCGCGCCGAGCGACCATGAGGCAGTGCAGTCGGCGGTGACGGTCTAGGCCCCGCTAGGCCGCCTTTTGCAGGTGCCGCCGGCCGAGCAGCTCGGCGATCTGCACCGCGTTGAGCGCGGCGCCCTTGCGCAGGTTGTCGCTGACCACCCACATCGACAGGCCGTTATCGACCGTCGAATCGTCGCGCACACGGCTGACGAAGGTGGCGTAATCGCCGACGC
>JBDSKT010000156.1:0-3910 GCA_039916765.1 Sphingomonas sp. | reverse complement strand
ATGGTCGGCACCGGGCGCGGCGCGCATGCCGGCGTGCTGGTGAAGGATGCTGAGGCGCTGCAGCTGCTCGAGCGCGTCGACACGCTGGTGATCGACAAGACCGGCACCCTCACCGAGGGTCGCCCGCGGCTCGTCGATATCGAGATCCTTGCGGGCTTCTTCCCGGCGGACGTTCTCGCCGCAGCGGCCGCCGTCGAGGCCCGGTCCGAGCATCCGCTCGCACGAGCCGTCCTAGACGCCGCGCGCGACCAAGGGGTCGAGACGGCCGAGGCCGCCGACTTCGAGTCGCAGACCGGGCTGGGCGTCAGCGGCGTGGTCGGTGGACGGACCGTTGTGGTCGGAAACGCCGCGCAGATGGAGCGCGTCGGCGTGGATGCCGCTCCGCTCTCGTTCGCGGCCGAGCGCCATCGCGGCACTGGCGCCGGCACAATGCTCGTCGCGATCGGCGGACGCCTGGCGGGCCTGCTGGTCGTGACCGACCCGGTGAAGGAAATCGGCCGCCCCGGCGATCGCCGCACTGCACGAGGAAGGGCTGCGGATCGTCATGCTTAAGGGGGACGCCGAGGCGACCGCCAGGTCGGCGGCGGCCTTGATCGGCGGCATCGACGAGGTTTATGCCGGTCTGAGACCGGAGGACAAGGCGCGCATCGTCGCAGAACTACGCGCGAAGGGCGTGGTCGTCGCCATGGCAGGCGACGGCATCAACGACGCGCCGGCGCTGGCCGCCGCCGACGTCGGCGTCGCGATGGCACTATCGAGCTTCACGGTCGTAACCAATGCGCTTAGGCTGAACGCGGTGAAGCTATGAAGATCGGCCAAGCATCAAACGCTGGCGGCGTGTCACAACCGACAATCCGTCAATACGAAAAGATCGCCCTAATCGATGCCGCCGCACGCCGCGAATCAGGATGTTGAGATAACTCCAGCGCGGACTTTCACCGACTGAGGTTTATCGCGAATGCGCGCGATATTGGTTTCCCAATAGGAGATGTCCGCTCGCTCCTCGACCTGTGGCCCAGTGCCGCCCTTGAGAGCATGGATGTCAAACGGCTCGCATTGGATCGGGCTGAAGAATTGCACCTTAAATTGGCGGACGCGGAGGGCGCGCTGCCGTTTCATCAGCAGATGAGCCGCTGGAATGACCAGCATCGATAGCAACGGCACCGTCACCATTCGGCCGATCATCGGCGCGGCGATCCGATTCATCACTTCGGAACCGTTGCTGCATCGCGAGTTCGGCGACAGCGCCTATCGTCCGCAAGTAGATTGCAAGGCGCTTCACGCCGTTATTCTTCGGTCGACAGTGGAACCTTGCCAATTGCCAATTCGCCGCTCTCACGCGGAGTCCCGTCGGCCATCGAGGTGGTGTCTCATTGCACCGGTGCAGAATTCGCGCTTTCGCGTCGGCTCGCCTGCTTGATCGCGACCCTGCAGCTGAAAATGCACGCCCTGACTAAATCCCGCTGTGATACGACCACTGGATTGCGCGTCGAGCGGCTTGTTCGCCATGCTCGAACAAGCTTGGCGCTCGAAGTGCATCGACAGCACGACACGATCCCGACCTATTAACCGATCAAGGATGTCGCTGAGGTGGGTCTTCGCGCGCTCAAAGCGGCTCTAGCCAGTCGAAACATGCAGCTTGGGTCTCATGGCGGCGGGCGTTGCCGCTTCCGCCAGCAGTTCGTAGCGATCCGCCATCTCGCCGTGGATCTTGGCGATTCCGGGGTCGGTGGCGTTGCTCGACAGCGCCCGTGCCGCTTCCGCGCGCGCCTCGTAATATTCTCTATCGTTGGAGTTTGACATGATCGCCTCCGATCAATGGAAATCCCTCTCTTCCAACCCTGTAAAATTACAGCCAGACCTAAAAACCTGGCAAGTTTGTCACGTGTCTAACGCTCCAGTACTGCGGCGCATTCACCAATCATTACCCGACCGCGCAAATCAGGCCGATCCGGTTATTTTGCTCGGCGAGCCGAACTCCATCCAATGGTCTGGCAAGGAGGATTCGGTCACGAACTGCCGCCCTCCAACGCCTGCCGCGCCGCGCGCATGATCTTTCGACGGAGCGCAAAGCTGGCTGCGGCATGCTCGCCGGCGAACGTTTCGCGCCACATACGCGCAGCGACCAGCTTGACCTCCGTCGGAGCGGCGGGCCGCGCGTCCCGGATGCACGCGGCGATCGCGGGGTAGCGATACGACGGCGCCCTGGGTACGCCGGCATCATGGTCGTGCATCACGCTCGGAACGTCGTCGGCGATGCCAGTGCCCGAGTCTTCCAGATCGCGAAATCGCCCCCGCCATGCGCGTCCTTCGATCCAGAATGGAATGGCGAGGATCGCCGCGAAAGCCAGGGTCATGTCGAGAAACTGGCTGGCGGGGAGCCGCCCGGCCAGAGCGAGAGCGATCGGTATCGCAACGAGCAGTGGACCCCACGCCGGATGATGGGTGAACTTCGCCAAGCGCCAGCACAGCCAACATAGTAAGATGCCAGCTGCCAGACTGCCCACCACCATCGCAAACGCTTCTGCCAGCATCGCAATGAGCAACATGGTGCCGACTCCTCTCAGAGAAGAGATATATCGCAATGCGATACACTTTGCAAGGGGCAAGCTCGGTTGCACGCCATAACATTCAGGGGAATCGCTTGAGCAAGCCGATCAGCAGCGGGCGCAGGCGGACGATCTCCTCGCGATGGGTCGAAGACAGCGCCGATAGCAGTTCGTGCGACTTCGCAGTCAGGTGAATGATGGTCTGGCGACCATCATCGAGCGATGCCCGGCGCTCGATAAGATCCAGTGCCTCAAGCCTGGTAATGAGTCCCGACGCGCTATGCGGTTTCACCATCATGCGATCGGCGATATACCCGATGCTGACGCCGGCGGCAGGCGCGCCGCGAATGGCGAGAAGCGCTTGATGCTGCTGGACGGTCAACCCGAATTTGGCAGCGTGGCTTTCGCTGAACGCCTGGAACTGGCGCAGCGCATGGCGGAAGTCGGCAAGCGCTTCGTAGTCTTCGTCCGACAAGTTGTTCGATGTCACGGCCAAGCTGATCCTTATTGAACAATATCGTATCGCGATCTAACGCGTTGCGATCTTCTCCGGCAAGCGAGTATCATCATCTCCCAAACCACACTGAAAACGCCGCGGCGGCTGGCCGACCATAGCGCGGACTGGCGCATGATTATGCTCGCCGCCGCGTCCTTGGTTATCGGCAGTGGCGCCGCGCTCGGCGCACTCATCCTGCTCAAGCTCATCGCACTGGCGAGTAACCTGTTCTGGTTTCGACATTGGTCGGCTGCGTCGGTCGATATCGCCAACGCGCATGTCGGATGGTGGGTGGTTGCCATTCCCGCGCTGGGCAGCCTTCTTGTCGGATTGATGGCGCGGTTCGGATCGGAAAAGATCAAGGGTCACGGCATTCCCGAAGCAATCGAGGCGATCCTTTACGGGGAAAGTCGGCTGTCACTCAAGGTCGCCATCTTGAAGCCCCTGTCGGCAGCTATCTCGATCGGCAGTGGCGGCCCGTTCGGCGCCGAGGGTCCGATCATCATGACGGGTGGCGCGATCGGCTCGCTGTTCGCGCAGTGCTTCCATCTTAGCGCAGCCGAGCGCAAGACGTTGCTGGTCGCGGGTGCCGCTGCCGGCATGACCGGCATCTTCGGCACGCCACTCGCCGCGATCCTGCTCGCGGTCGAAGTGCTGCTGTTCGAATGGAAGCCGCGCAGCTTTGTGCCCGTGGTGATCGCTGTTCTCGCGGCGCAGAGCTGGAGGCCGTTTCTGTTGGGGTCCGGCCCGCTATTCGCATTCGCCGGATCGACGGGTCCGATTGCGTGGCAGACCAGTGGGCTTGCGCTCGGCCTGGGTGTGATGGTCGGGCTCGAAGCGGCATTGTTGTCCGCACTCCTCTACC
>JBDSKT010000155.1:0-4910 GCA_039916765.1 Sphingomonas sp. | reverse complement strand
GCCGCGTTTCCTAGAAGGTGATGCGAGGCGTATTCCGCCTTGCTGCGTTCGGCACCTGGCCCTCAAAGCAGTTTCGTGGCACTCTCAGCCGCATCCAACTTTTTGTGGCGTTGCGTGTAAGGGGCCACAAACTTACACAAAACCTTACACAGTTTTTGACTTGACGAAATTAAATCGTTGTGCTACAAATACTTACGGAAGTCTCGCCCCACTCAAAATCCGGTTCCGAAAGGAGTGTGGGTTCGATTCCCACCGCCCGCACCACCTGGGTCCTTAAAGCTGGACCTTCAGGCCACCTCCATCGCTTCACTCGCCGCGAGCCAGGTCGCCTCCGCATCCTGGAGTTGCGTCTCCAGGGTGGCGCGGCGCTTCATCAGGTCGGTCATGTTGAGCCTGGCAAGCGCCGGGTCAGCGCTCGACGGGTCGAACATCGCGCGATCGATCGCGCTTCGCTCGGCGCCGAGCCTCGCGACATCGGCCTCGGCCTCCTTCGCCCGCTTGCGTAGCGCATTGCCCTTTTCACGCGCCTCGGCGGCAGCGCGGCGCTCGTTCTTGCGGCTGGCCTTTGATTCCTGTTTTGACGAAGCGCTCGCGTCGCCCGCGAGCACGAACGCGATATAATCGTCCATTGTGCCGTCGAACTCGCGCGCCGTGCCGCCATCGACCAGCACCAGCCGGTCGGCGGACATCTCAAGCATGTGGCGGTCGTGGCTCACCACCACCACCGCGCCCGAATACCCGGCCAGCGCCTGCACCAGCGCCTCGCGCGCATCGACGTCGAGATGGTTGGTGGGCTCGTCGAGGATCAGCATGTGCGGCGCGTCGCGGGTGATGAGCGCGAGCGCGAGCCGCGCGCGTTCGCCGCCCGACAGCTTGCCGACCTTGGTCATCGCCTTGTCGCCCGAAAAGCCGAACCGCCCGAGCTGCGCGCGCACCGCGGCCGGACTGGCGCCCTTCATCTGCCGGGTCATGTGCTCGAGCGGCGTATCGGCGACGTCGAGCTCCTCGACCTGATACTGGGTGAAATAGCCGACGCGCATCTTGCCCGACGCGGCCATCCCACCCTCCATCGGCGCCAGCTGCGCGGCGAGCAGGCGGGCGAGCGTGGTCTTGCCGTTGCCATTGCGCCCGAGCAGCGCGACTCGGTCGTCCGGGTCGAGGCGCAGGTTGAGGCGCTGTAGAACAGGCGTCTCATTGTATCCGACCGCCGCCATGTCGAGCGTGACGAGCGGCGGTTTTAGCTCGGCGGGGCTGGGAAAATCGAAATGCAGCGAGGGATCGTCCACCAGAGCCGCGATCGGCTGCATCCGCGCGAGCATCTTGGCGCGGCTCTGCGCCTGCTTGGCGGTCGAGGCACGGGCGGAGTTGCGCGCGATATAATCCTGCAGCTTGGCGCGCTCGGCATCCTGCGATGCCTTGGCGGCCGCGAGTTGCGCGGCGCGCTCGGCGCGCTGCTTCTCGAAGCTGTCATACCCGCCGGCATAGAGCGTGACCTTGCCGCGCTCGAGATGCAGAATGTGATCGACGACGTTGTTGAGCAGGTCGCGCTCGTGGCTGATCACAACCATCGTCGCGGGATAGGATTTGAGGAAATCCTCCAGCCACAACGTCGCTTCGAGATCGAGATGGTTCGACGGCTCGTCGAGCAGCAGCAGATCGGGCTGCGAGAAGAGCAAGGCGGCGAGCGCGACTCGCATCTTCCACCCGCCCGAAAAGCTGTCGAGCGCACGGTTCTGCATGTCCTCGTCGAACCCGAGCCCGACCAGGATGCGCGCCGCGCGCGCCTCGGCGGTATAGGCGTCGATCGCGATCAGCCGGTCGTGGATCTCGCCGATCCGCTCTGGATCGTGCGCGGTCTCGCTTTCGGCCAGCAGCGCGGCGCGTTCGGTGTCGGCGGCGAGCACGGTCGCGATCGGCGTCGACTGGCCGCTCGGCGCTTCCTGCGCGATATAGCCGATCCGCGTCTTGCGCGGCATCTCGATCTCGCCCTCGTCGGCCTCGAGACCGCCGATCATCACCTTCATCAGCGTCGATTTGCCCGCGCCATTGCGCCCGATCAGCCCGACGCGGCTGCGCGGCGGCAGCGCGGCGCTGGCGCGGTCGAGGATCGTGCGTCCGCCGAGGCGCACCGTGATACCGTTGATGGAAAGCATGGCGGCGCGCCTAGCACGGCCGACGCGCGAGTGGGAGGGGGCACGTCGCTGTCCTACATATTGCCCGTATGGCATGATGTGACGATGCGCGCGATTTCACCTCCGATTGCCCCAGCTCCGGCGCCGGCCCCGGCGCCGGCAATGCGACAATGACGCCGCCGGGACGCGACACCGACGCGACTGGGACGCGACTGGAACGCGACGAAAGGGCCCGAAAACTTCGCCAGCCTGTGAAGAGTGTGAAGATTCGCGGTGATGATACAGGCCGCCCGCTTGCGTCCGGCTCCCGCTCGCGACACGTTGTCGTGCATGAAGATTGCAGCCTCGCTCGCCCCGCTCGTCGCCCTGCTGCTCGGCGCCGCGCCGCCGGTGTCCGCCCCTTACGACGCGGTCGATCCGATGATCGGCACCGGCGGCGAGGGGCACACCTATCCCGGGGCGACCGCGCCGTTCGGCATGGTGCAATTGTCGCCCGATACCGACACGACCTGCGTGATCCGCGCTTGCTACAGCCATGCCGCGGGCTATCGCTACGAAGACTCGACGATCCAGGGTTTCAGCCACACGCATTTTTCCGGCGCGGGCCATTCGGACCTTGGCGATTTTCTGGTCATGCCCGCGGTCGGCGCGGATTCGGCGGTGCCGCTCGAGCCGGGCGACGCGAAGGCGCCGGGCAGCGGTTACCGCTCGCGCTTCAGCCATGCGAGCGAGGTCGCGACACCGGGTTACTACGCCGTCACGCTCGGCGATCCGGGTGTTCGCGCCGAGGTGACCGCGGGAACGCGGATCGGCGTGCACCGCTATTCGTTCCCGGCGGCCAAACCTGCCCATCTGGTGCTGGATCTGCGCACCTCGCTCTACGATTATCCCGGCAAGATCCTGTGGTCGACGGTGCGCGTCACGCCCGATGGACTGGTGACGGGGATGCGCGAGACGCGCGGTTGGGCGCCGGCGCGCAAGCTGTGGTTCGCGATGCGCTTCTCGCAGCCGATGACCGGCCATGCGTTTCAGAATCGCGAAACCGATGTCGCATACAAGGGGTTCCAGGGGCCGGGACGCGGCGCCGACGCGGTGGCGATGCTGACCGGGCGAGCGCTGGTCGGCCGGCTGGATTTCGGCCGGCTCGACAAGCCGCTCGAGGTGAAGGTCGCGATCTCGAGCGTGGACGAAGCGGGCGCGGTCGCCAACCTCGCCAGCGAGCCCGGCGATTTCGACGCGGTTCGCGCAAGGACACGGGCCGCGTGGGCGCAGGCACTCGGCGCCGTTGCGATCACCGCCGCGCCGGCGATGCGCAAGACGCTCTATACCGCGCTCTATCACAGCCTGCTCGCGCCGAGCGTGGCGGGCGATGCGGACGGGCGTTATCGCGGGCCGGACGATCAGGTGCATCTCGCCACGGGCTACACTTTCCGGTCGACCTTTTCGCTGTGGGACACGTTCCGCGCCGAACATCCGCTCCTCACGCTGGTCCAGCCGACGCGTACGACGTCGGACGTCGTCAACGCGCTCGTCGCCAGCCGCGAGGACAGCCCGTTCGGTATCCTGCCCGTCTGGCAATATCAGGGGCGCGAGACGTGGACGATGATCGGCTATCACGCCGCGCCGGTGATCGCCGACGCGTATCTGAAGGGTATTCGCGGGTTCGATGCGAACCGCGCGCTCGATGCCATGGTCGCGAGCGCGGACTATGCGCCCTATGGGGGTTTGGACGGCTATATGAAGCGCGGTTACGTCGCGATCGACGAAGAGCCGGAGGCCGCGTCGAAGACGGTCGAATATGCCTATGACGATTGGAGCATCGCGCGGATGGCGCGGGCGATGGGGCGGATCGACATCGCCGCCCGCTTCGACAAGCGCGCGCAGAATTGGCGCAACAGCTTCGACGCAGCGACCGGCTGGCTGCGCGCGCGCAAGACCGACGGCAGCTTCCGCGTCCCGTTCGACCCGACCGCGATCAATTACGGAAGCGACTATACCGAAGGAAATGCCTGGCAATATTCGTGGTTCGCCCCGCAAGACCAAGGCGGGCTCGAGCGGATGCTCGGCGGCGATGCGGCGCAGATCAAGAAGCTCGATGCGATGTTCGATTTCGACAATTCGAAGGTCGATTACAGCCATGCCGAGGATATTGCCGGCCTCATCGGCCAGTACATTCACGGCAACGAACCGAGCCATCACGTCGCCTATCTCTACGATTATGCCGGCGCGCCGTGGCGCACGCAGGAGCGCTTGGCGCAGATCGTCGCCAGCCAGTACAAGCCGACGCCCGACGGGCTGGCGGGAAATGACGATCTCGGCCAGATGTCGGCGTGGCTGGTGTTCACCGCGCTTGGTTTCTACCCGGTCACGCCGGGGTCTGGCGAATATGCCATCGGGCGGCCGTTCGTCGATGCAGCGACGCTTAACCTGCCCGGCGGCAAGCACTTCCGCATCGTTGCCGACGGTCTGTGCGAGGCGAACCGCTATGTCGGGCGCGTGACGCTCAACGGGAAGCCGCTGGAGCGCAGCTTCATCAGGCATAGTGAGATCATGGCGGGCGGCGAATTGCGCTTTACGATGCAGCCGATGCCGAACAAGACCTGGGCGACCGCGCCCGCCGCGCGGCCGTATTCGATGACGCCCTATTGATGTGGCCGGTCAGCGGGGCAGCAGGATCGTCGCGACGAGGCCGCCCTCGGCGCGGTTGGCGAGCATGATGTCGCCGCCCGCTTCGCGAACGATTGCGCGGGCGAGCGCGAGGCCCAGGCCGATCCCGCC
>JBDSKT010000154.1:0-6232 GCA_039916765.1 Sphingomonas sp. | reverse complement strand
GTGCGGATCGCCGCTTTTAGCAGCCCCTTGGCATCGGCGGCGTCGTACGGCGCGATCACGATGAGCCCAGGAACGCTGGCATACCATGGGCCGTAATTCTGCGAATGCTGCGCGCCGACGCGCGAGGCCGCGCCATTCGGGCCGCGGAAGACGATCGGGCAGCGCATCTGCCCACCCGACATATAGTTCGTCTTTGCCGCTGAATTGATGATGTGGTCGATCGCCTGCATCGCGAAATTGAACGTCATGAACTCGACGATCGGGCGGAGGCCGCCCATCGCGGCGCCCGTGCCGACGCCGGCAAAGCCGTATTCGGTGATCGGCGTATCGATCACGCGTTTGTCGCCGAACTCGTCGAGCAGCCCCTGGGTCACCTTGTACGCGCCCTGATATTGCGCGACTTCCTCACCCATCACAAAGACGCGGTCGTCCTTGCGCATTTCTTCGGCCATCGCGTCACGCAACGCTTCGCGCAGCGTGATCTTGACCATCTCAGTACCCGCCGGGATCGCCGGGTCGGCAACCTCGGCATCGTGCTTTGCTGCCTCGAACATCTGCCGCGCACCGGTTTCGACCTTGTGCGGCTTGGGGGCGCTCGACTCGGCCGCCTGTTCCTTGACCTCGGGCTCCTCGGGCTCCTCGACCTTCGCCGGAGCAGGGATCGAAGAGGCTTCCTCACCCTCGGCATTGAGCGTCGCGATGACCGTGCCAACCTTCACATTGTCGGTCCCTTCGGCGACCATGATCTTGCCGATCGTCCCCTCGTCGACCGCTTCGAATTCCATCGTCGCCTTGTCGGTTTCGATCTCGGCCATGATGTCGCCCGATTTCACCGTGTCGCCTTCCTTGACGAGCCATTTGGCGAGTGTGCCCTCTTCCATCGTGGGCGACAGCGCCGGCATCTTGATCTCGATCGGCATCAATACGACTCCACCAGCACGTCGGTATAGAGCTCGGCTGGTCCCGGCTCGGGGGTGGATTCGGCGAAGTCCGCGGCCTCGTTGACCTGCTTCCTGATCTCTTGCTCGATCGCCTTCAGCTCGTCCTCCCTCACGCCCTCCGCCTCAAGCAGCTTCTTGCAATGTTCGATCGGGTCGGACTTGTCGCGCACCGCCTGCACTTCCTCGCGGCTGCGATATTTGGCCGGGTCGGACATCGAATGACCGCGATATCGATAGGTCTTCATCTCGAGGATGATCGGACCCTTGCCTGCACGGGTCCAAGCCAGCGCCTCCTCCGCCGCGCCGCGACACGCGAGCACGTCCATGCCGTCAATCTGCAAGCCGGAGATGCGGAACGATTCGCCGCGACGGTAAAGCTGGTCCTCGGCCGAAGCGCGGTTGATGCTCGTGCCCATCGCGTACTGGTTGTTCTCGATCACGTAGATGACCGGCAACTTCCACAGCTCGGCCATGTTGAAGCTTTCGTACACCTGGCCCTGGTTCGCCGCGCCGTCGCCAAAATAGGCAAGGCACACGCCACCATCGCCCTTGTACTTGTGGCTGAAGCCGAGGCCCGTCCCGAGCGAAACCTGCGCGCCGACGATGCCGTGCCCGCCGTAGAATTTATGCTCGACGCTGAACATGTGCATCGAGCCGCCCTTGCCCTTTGAAATGCCCGCCTGACGCCCGGTCAGCTCGGCCATCACGTCCTTGGGCGGGATGCCGCACAGCAGCATATGGCCATGGTCGCGGTAGCCGGTGATCACGCTGTCCTTGTCGCTGAGCGCGGACTGCAGCCCAACCGCGACGGCTTCCTGTCCGATATACAGATGGCAGAACCCGCCGATCAGCCCGAGACCGTACAGTTGCCCGGCCTTTTCCTCGAAGCGACGGATGAGCAACATCTGCTCATAGAACTTCAGCAATTCCGCCTTGGTGGCCTTGTAAAGCTGCGGCTCGGCGGGGCGCTCCCGGTTCGGGGTAGCGGGTGGAGCGGTAGTCGATTTGGCGGGGGCTTTGGCCAAGGTAAGCCTCGTTTTCCGTAAGGGGAGGAACGCGCCTATAGGACCGATGGCGCGCCGGTTTCAATCGTGCGGTGCGACATAGGCCGTAGTGCCGTGCCGAAGCACCAGCTTTACCCGCCCCAAGCAACGAACAATTGCCCCCGCCCCCGTCCCCCGCCTAAGGCACGCGGGATGGACCGACCGCTACATCCGCTCCGCATCGCCAATTTTCGGGCCTATTGGGGCGCCCGCCTAGCTACCACACTGGCGCAGAACGGCATGATCATCGTGGTCGGTTGGCAATGCTACACGATCGCCCGCCAGACCATGTCGCCCGCCGCCGCCGCCGCGCAGCTGGGGTTGATCGGACTGCTCCAGTTCGTGCCGCTGTTCGTCACCACGCCGATCACCGGTTTGGTCGCCGATCGGGTGGATCGCCGCTGGATCACCCGGGTGACGTTGGCGATGCTGATGGCGGGGGCGCTAACGCTGGCATTGTTCACGTATTATGACGCGATGACGCTACCGGTGCTGTTCGCGGTAGCGGTCGTGATGGGCCTGGCACGCGCTTTTGCCGGGCCCGCCTTTTCCGCACTGGCTCCAAATCTGGTGCCGCGCGAGGTACTGCCAACCGCGATCGCGCTCAGTTCGATCTCGTGGCAAGTCGGCGCGATCGTCGGGCCGGCGCTCGGCGGCTACGCCTATGCGATCACCCCGTCGGCGGCCTATTTTCTCTCCACCGCCTTGTTCGCGATCGGCCTCGTCGCGATGTTTCTGATCACCCCTGTCCCGCGCGCCGCGCCGGCCGCCAAGGTGCATCCGCTACGCCAGATCGCCGACGGAATGGCCTATGTCTGGCACAACAAGATGGTGCTCGGCACGATCACGCTCGATCTGTTCGCGGTGTTTCTCGCAGGCACCAGCGCACTATTGCCGATCTACGCGCACGATATCCTCCATGTCGGCCCGCGCGGGCTGAGCGAATTGGCGGCGGCGCCGGCGGTGGGCGCGACGCTCACCGCCATCTTCTTCGCCTTCCGCCCGATCAAGGCCGGAGTCGGCCCCAAGATGCTCGGCGCGGTGCTGATCTATGGTACGGCGACGGTCGTTTTCGGCCTGTCGACCTTCATGCCGCTCAGTCTGGCCGCGTTGGCGATCGCAGGCGCGGCCGACATGTTCTCGGTCTATATCCGCTCGTCGCTCATCCAGCTCTACACCCCGGATCAGATGCGCGGGCGCGTCGGTGCGGTGTCGCAGCTGACCATTTCCGCGTCGAACGAATTGGGTGAAGCCGAATCGGGCTTCCTCGCGTCGTTCCTCGGGCCCGTCGGCGCGGTGCTGGTCGGCGGCGGCGGCGCGATTGTCGTCACCATCTTGTGGACCTATCTCTTCCCCGCGCTACGCAACGCGCGGACCTTTGACCCTCCCCAGTCGGTTATCGACGCAGCTACTCAACCGGAGACCGTGTGATGAAGGCGAACAACATCCTCGAGACAATCGGCAACACTCCGCACATCCGCGTCAGCAAGCTGTTTCCGGATGCCGAGGTGTGGATCAAGTCGGAACGCGCGAACCCCGGCGGATCGATCAAGGACCGGATCGCGCTGGCGATGGTCGAGGCGGCGGAAAAGAATGGCGACCTCAAGCCCGGCGGCACGATCATCGAGCCGACCAGCGGCAACACCGGCGTCGGGCTGGCGATGGTCGCGGCGGTCAAGGGCTACAAGCTGATATTGGTGATGCCCGAGAGCATGTCGATCGAGCGCCGCCGCCTGATGCTTGCCTACGGCGCGAGCTTTGACCTGACGCCCAAGGAAAAGGGGATGAAGGGCGCGATCGAACGGGCGCTGCAGTTGATCGACGAGACGCCCAATTCCTGGATGCCGCAGCAGTTCGAGAATCCGGCCAACATCGACATCCATCGTCGCACCACGGCAATGGAGATACTCAACGATTTCCGTGACGATCCTATCGACGTGGTCATCACCGGAGTCGGCACGGGCGGCCACATCACCGCCGTCGCGGAGGTACTGAAGAAGGAGTGGCCGAAGCTGAAGGTATTCGCGGTCGAGCCCACTCTTTCGCCGGTTATTTCGGGCGGTCAGCCCGGCCCCCATCCCATTCAGGGGCTTGCCGCCGGATTCATCCCGGCTAATCTACATACGCAGGTGCTGGACGGCGTGATCCAGGTTGATGCGGGCGACGCGAAGGAAATGGCGCGCCGCGCCGCTCGCGAGGAAGGGATGCTGGTCGGGATCAGTTCGGGCGCCGCGCTTACCGCGATCGAGCAGAAGCTCAAGGAATTGCCTGCCGGTACGCGGGTGCTGGGCTTCAACTACGACACCGGCGAACGTTACCTGTCGGTGCCGGATTTCCTGCCCGAGAGTTAGGGGTCAGGCGCGTCGGTTTCGTCTTTCCCGCGACATGCGATAAAGGGCACCGCCCATGCGCCAGGAGTTCCGCTTGCCCCGCGTCCCAATCGTACCGACACGCTAGCGCGGCTGGAGATGCTAAGCTCGTCAACCGCGATTGGGCGCCCCGGCGCGACCCTGAACGCCTGCCTTGTGGCGATCGCGGTCATCGCCGTGGCCGGTCCGGCGCTCGTTTTGTACGTCGCGCCGCCGGTCACGCCGCATCGCCGGCTCGCACGGGCACCACTGCGAGTCATCCCCAAGGCCGAGTTGCCGCCGGTCGAACCCGTCGCGTTTCAGGATCTGGCCCCCGACGACGCGCGCGCCTTCAACGCATCGATCCCCTTCGTCGATGGGCCGGTGGCGGCGGCGCGCCCTTTCCACTTCGCCGGAGATGGCGACGAGCGTGCCCGCGCGACCGATTGCCTCGCCACCGCCGCGCTGTTCGAAGCGGGTGACGATGCAGTGGGTGAGCGGGCGGTGGCGCAGGTCATACTCAACCGGGCACGCCATCCAGCCTTTCCCAAGACCGTCTGCGGCGTGGTGTTTCAAGGATCGGAGCGTTCCACCGGGTGCCAGTTCACCTTCACTTGCGACGGCGCGCTGGCGACCCATCGCTGGTCCGCTCTGGCCTGGACGCGGGCGCGTGAGGTCGCGGCGGCGGCACTGTCAGGCACGGTTTATCGACCGGTCGGCTATGCAACACATTACCATACCGACTGGGTGGTGCCGTATTGGCAGTCGAGCCTGGATAAGATCGCGGCCGTCCACTCTCATCTCTTCTTCCGCTGGACCGGCTGGTGGGGAACGGCGCCGGCCTTCGGTCGCGCCGTGTCATCCGACGAGCCGGTCATTCCAGCGCTCGCCGCGCTTTCCGATGCGCATCGCGCCGCCGATGCGGTGGCGGAAACCGACGTCGCGCTGGCCGCCGCGGCGGCGGTTACCGGCGGCGAAGCGGCCGTGCTACGTGGCGACCCGAACAGTTTCGTCCTCAAGCTAGATCCCAAATCGCCCGCGGACCGCTACGCCTTGATCGCGGAACACGCGTGCGGCGACCGGCCATATTGCAAGGTGATGGGCTGGACCGACAAGGCACGCCTCCCGACGCAACTGCCGCTGCAGGCCGAGCAGGTCGGCACGATGTCGTTCAGCTATCTGCGCGACCGATCGCACGATTTCGACAAGGCATTGTGGAACTGCGCTGAGTTCAAGCGGGTCGACAAGGCGCAGTGCATGAAGCAGCAGATTATCGAACCCGCGGTGATACGCCCGTTCGTGGCGCCGCAGATGGAAATCCCCTCTGCGAGACATCCGCTCGTCGCACCGCCGATCGCGCCACCGCGGATCGAGATACCATCGGCCAAGCACCCGCTGATCGCACCGGCTCTCCGTATCGAGCCATTCCGGCCCAACCCGCAGACAGGCAGTCAAGGCGCGATCCCGCCACCGGCGGTGCCAACCCAGCGCAAGACTCTTCCGTCGCCCAAGGCAACGCCGGACATGGGTTAGGCGGCCGCGAACATCTCCGGCGTCAGCGCCATCAGCGCCTCTGCACCGCCCTCGATCTGACGGCGCAGCGCTCCCGCCTCGGGCATCACGCGCTCGGCGAAATAGCGCGCCGTGACCAGCTTGGCGTCGAGGAACGCAGCATCACCCTCGCCTGCCAGCTTCAACCGCGCAGCGGCGGCGGCCATGCGCAGCCACATCAGCCCGGTCGCGACGATGCCCATCAGGTGCATATACGGATAGGCCCCGGCGCCGACATTGTCGGGGTTCTGCATGCCGTTCGCCATGAACCACATCGTTGCCGCCTGCAGCTCGCCATTGGCCTTTTCCAGCCGACCGGCGACATCGGCGGTCGCCGCGTCGCCCTTGC
>JBDSKT010000153.1:0-14858 GCA_039916765.1 Sphingomonas sp. | reverse complement strand
GTCCTGGGAGGTCGACGGCAAGGCGGCCAAGCGCCTGTCGGAGATCGCCGACGCGGCAAAGGGCGCCGACCACCTGTTCCTGGCCACCGACCCCGACCGCGAGGGCGAGGCGATCTCGTGGCACGTGCAGGAAGTGCTTCGCAACCGCAAGGCGCTGCCCAAGGAAGTCGAGCGCGTCACCTTCAACGCCATCACCAAGGCCACGGTGACCGAAGCGATGAAGCATCCGCGCGAACTCGATGCGGACTTGATCGACGCCTATCGGGCACGCCGCGCGCTCGATTATCTCGTCGGTTTCACGCTCTCTCCCGTGCTGTGGCGCAAGCTGCCCGGCGCGAAATCGGCGGGGCGCGTGCAATCGGTCGCGCTGCGCCTGATCGTCGAGCGCGAGCGCGAGATCGAGGCGTTCCGGCCGCAGGAATATTGGTCGGTCACCGCCGATATGGAGCAGGACGGCACCCCGTTTATCGCCCGCCTGTCGCGCTGGAACGGGGCGAAGATCGACCGTCTGACGATCGGCAATGAAGGCGACGCGCTCAAGGCCAAGGCGGATGTCGAGGCCGGGCGCTTCGCCGTCCAGTCGGTCGAGACCAAGCCCGCGACGCGCAACCCGCCGCCACCCTTCACCACCTCGACCCTACAGCAAGAGGCGGCGCGCAAGCTCGGTTTCTCGGCCGATCACACGATGCGCATCGCGCAGGGGCTCTACGAGGACGGCGCGATCACCTACATGCGCACCGACGGCGTGCAGATGGACGGTTCGGCGATCAGCGCCGCGCGGCTTGCGGTCGCGAACCGGTACGACGCGAGCTACGTGCCCGATTCGCCGCGCCAGTATCAGACCAAGGCCAAGAACGCGCAGGAAGCGCACGAGGCGATCCGTCCGACCGATTTCGGCAAGGACAAGATGGGCGGCGGCGACCATGCGCGGCTGTACGACCTGATCTGGAAGCGCGCGCTCGCCAGCCAGATGGCCTCGGCGCGGATGGAGCGGACGACAGTGGAGCTGGCCGATGGCAGCGGCCAGACGGCGTTGCGTGCGACCGGCCAGGTCGTGCTCTTCCCCGGCTATCTCGCGCTTTACGAGGAAGGCTCGGACGATAGCCAGGACGAGGACGCCAAGCGTTTGCCCCGGCTGCGCGAGGGCGATGCCCCGGCGAAGAAATCGGTCGAGGCCGAGCAGCATTTCACGCAGCCCCCGCCACGCTTTTCCGAAGCGTCGCTCGTCAAGCGGATGGAGGAGCTCGGCATCGGCCGCCCCTCGACCTATGCCTCGATCATCAAGACGCTCAAAGACCGCGCCTACGTCCGGACCGAAAAGAACCGCTTCTTCGCCGAGGAATCGGGCCGGCTGGTGACGGCGTTCCTCGAACGTTTCTTCGAGAAATATGTCGGCTACGATTTCACCGCCGGCCTCGAGGACGAGCTCGACGAGGTATCCGGCGGCCGCGCGCAGTGGCAGGCGGTGCTCGACAGCTTCTGGAAGGACTTCAAGCCGCGCACCGCCGAGGTGATGGAGCAAAAACCGAGCGAGGTCACGGCCGCGCTCGACCTGTTCCTCGAGCCGTATCTCTTCCCCGCGCAGGCCGATGGAAGCGACCCGCGCCTCTGCCCCAATTGCGGCGAAGGCCGGCTCGCGCTTCGCGGTGGCAAGTTCGGCGCGTTCGTCGCCTGCTCGAACTATCCCGAATGCAAATATACCCGCCGCTTCGGCCAGCCCGGCGGCGAGGGTGAGGCCGCCGCCAATGACGAGACGATGGGCACCGACCCCGAGACGGGGCTGCCGGTCGAGCGCAAATCGGGGCGGTTCGGGCCCTATGTCCAGCTGGGCGAAGGCAAGGACGCCAAGCGCGCGTCGATCCCCAAGGATATCCCCGAGTTCGATCTCGAATGGGCACTCAAGCTGCTAAGCCTGCCCCGAACGGTCGGCACGCACCCCGAAAGCGGCAACCCGATCACCGCCTCGATCGGCCGCTACGGACCCTATCTCGCGCATGACGGTAAATATGCCCGGCTGCAATCGACCGCCGAGGTGTTCGAAACGGGCATGAACGCGGCGGTGGTCAAGCTGGCCGAAGCGGCGGCGGGTGGGGGGCGTCCGCAGCGCGGGAGCCAGGCGCCGCTCAAGATATTGGGCAATCATCCGCGCACCGAGGCCGAGATCAGGCTGATGGAAGGTCGCTACGGCGCGTACGTTACCGACGGGACGACCAACGCGACCTTGCCCAAATCGATCGAGAAGGACGCGCTGACGCTTGAAGAGGCCGCGCAACTGATCGACGCGCGCGCCGCCGCGGCGCCCACAAAGGGCAAGAAGAAGCCGGCCAAAAAGGCGCCCGCCAAGAAAAAGGCGCCGGCCCAGAAGAAGGCCGCCGCCCAGTGACGCAAGCCGATTCGCCCCGCGCCGTGGCCGAGGCGATCCTGGCGCATATCGATGCCGGACGGTGGGGTGAGCTGGCAGCATTCTATGCCGAGAATGCCGTGGTGGAGCAGCCCTTCGCGCTGCCCGCGCCGGTGCGCATCGAAGGTCGCGCCGCGATCGCGCGGCATTTCGGGGCCGCCGCGAAGGTGCCGCTGGCACTCGCGGTGCGCAATGCGCGCTTCATCGAAGGGACGGAACCAGGCACAATCGTGGCCGAATATGAGTACGAACTGCGTGCGCCGGATGGCGGCAATGCGGCGCGCGTCTCCAACGTGCAGGTCTTCTGTATCGCGGACGGCAAGGTCGCGTCGTCACGCGATTATCACGATCATCACCGGATCGGCGAGGCCTTCGCCGCGCTTCGCGGATAGGCGGTCGGACGGAGCGAAATCAGGCGGCGCGGCGCGCCGTCATCTGCAACCAGGCGCGCGCCGAAGCCTGAGCGACGGCGATCTCGCGAGCGGTCATGTCTTCGGCGATTTCGCTGCGGCAGGCCTGCGCCGCTTCGCTGCCCGACACGGCAGCCAGATTGAACCATTTGTGCGCCTCGATCAGATCGACATCGATGCCGGCGGCGCCGCTCGAATAGACCATGCCGAGATCGTAATAAGCGTCGATATTTCCGCGCGCCGCATCGGCCATCCGGCTGTCGATGAGAAACTGCGCGCTTTTCAGGCTGCTGCCCATGCTGTTAACCCCCGTCTCAATCCTGTTGAGGCGAGATTGGGCCTGGGGTTCTCAACAAATGGTTAATCCGGTTTAACCGTGTCTTGCGCATCGACCGCGATATTGTCGATCAGCCGCGTCGCGCCCATCCGCGCCGCCGCGAGCAAGCGGCGCGGGCGGATCGTAGCGGGATGCTCGACAAGCGTTTCGGCATCGACCAGCGTGACGTAATCGACCTCGAACCCGGCGACAGCGAGCGTGTCGCGCGCCGCCGTCAGCACGTCGTCCACCTGATCGCCCTTGCCGATCGCCCTGGCCGCGACGCCAAGCGCGCGCGGCAGCGCCACCGACTTGGCGCGCTCGTCCTCGTCGAGATAGATGTTGCGTGAGGACAGAGCGAGTCCGTCATCGTCGCGTTGCGTCGGGACGCCGGCGACCTCGAGCGGCATGTCGAGATCGACGACCATCCGCCGGATCACCGCGAGCTGCTGAAAATCCTTCTCGCCGAAATAGGCGATGTCGGGGGTCACCTGGTTGAACAGCTTTGCGACCACCGTCGCGACACCGTCGAAATGCCCCGGCCGAACCGCGCCGTCCAACCCCTGGCTGACACCGGCAACCGACACGGTCGTCGCGAAGCCGTCCGGATACATCGCCTCGACGGGCGGCAACCACAGCATGTCGCAGCCCGCCTCGGCCAGCATTCGCGTGTCCGCCGCTTCCCGGCGTGGATACCGGCCAAGATCCTCGCCCGCGCCGAATTGCTTGGGGTTGACGAAGATCGACGCGACGACCTTCGTCCCCGGTCGCCTGGCCGCCTCGACCAGCGCCATGTGCCCGGCGTGCAGCGCGCCCATCGTCGGCACGAGGGCGATGCGAGCGCCCTGCGCGCGCCAGTCGGCGATCGCGGCGCGGAGTTCGGTAATGGTACGGACGGTGAGCACGAGCGGAAACTGACCCTTCGACAAGGACGGGCGCGCCTTCTATGGGGGGCGACAATCACGATCAACACGGGATTCGACGAACCGATGGCGGCATCGAAGCCACATGTCATCGTCTTTGCCAACGAAAAGGGCGGGACGGGAAAATCGACCACGGCGGTCCATGTCGCGATCGCGCTGGAAGCGCGCGGCGCGACCGTGTCCGCGTTCGACCTCGACCACCGTCAGCGCACGATGGGGCGTTATCTCGACAATCGCGCCGAGACGCGCAAGCGCACCGGGCGGGATTTGTCGATCCCGCGGCATGCGACGCATGACGGCGAGAATCTCGACCGGTTCGAGGCGACGTTCGCCGAGCTGGCCGGCGGCGCCGACTATATCGTCATCGACACGCCGGGCCGCGACGATCCGTTCGCGCGGCTCGCCGCGCAACGCGCCGATACGCTGGTTACGCCGATGAACGACAGCTTCGTCGACTTCGACCTGATCGGCCAAGTCGATCCCGAGACCTTTAAGGTCACCCGGCCGAGCTTTTATTCCGAGCTGATCTGGGACGCGCGCAAGGCTCGCGCGAAAATCGACGGATCGACCATCGACTGGGTGGTACTGCGCAACCGAGTCCAGCATATCGAGGCGCGCAACATGCGCCGCGTGTCCGAGGCGCTCGATCAGCTCGCCAAACGCGTCGGTTTCCGCATCATCCCCGGCCTCGGCGAGCGCGTGATCTATCGCGAGCTGTTCCCCAAGGGGTTGACCATGCTCGATGCGCGCGAGTTCGGCGAGATGGGAATGGCGCACGTCACCGCGCGGCAGGAACTTCGCGAGATGATGAACGCGCTCGCCCTGCCCGAGCCGGCGCTGCCGCTGTTCGCCGCCGAATGAGGAAGGGCGAATGAAGGGGCTTATCCTCGCCCTGCTCGTCGCTTATGCCGGCTGGTGGCTGTGGCAGGGGCCGACTGACAAGCGGAGAAAAAAACCCGCCCCCGCCCGGCCCGGGGTGCCGCCAGCCGCGAGTCCGGCCGAAGCGGACGCCGCGCTCGCCATCCTCGGTCTGCGCCCCGGTGCCGACGAAGGCGAAGTCCGCGCCGCGCACCGCCGCCTGATCCAGGCGGTCCATCCGGATCATGGCGGCTCGACCGAACTGACCCGCCGCGTCAACGCCGCGCGCGACGTGTTGCTGAAACGCTAGATTGAACTTTCCGCCCGCTCGCCGATTGGGCGGAGCGAACCCGGACACGCCGACAGGAATCATCATGACCCATCGTTTCGACCCCACCAGTCTTCGCGAGTATGACATTCGCGGCATCGTCGGCCAGACGCTCGGCACCGCCGACGCGACCGCGATCGGCCGCGGCTTCGCGACCTGCCTGCGCCGCGCCGGGGGGACCCGCGTCGCGGTCGGTTTTGACGGACGTACCACGTCGCCCGAGCTGGAACGGGCACTGATCGACGGGCTGACCGCGTCGGGGGTCGATGTCGTACGCATCGGGCTGGGGCCGACGCCGATGCTCTATTACGCCGAGGCCACGCTAGAGGTGGATGGCGGCATACAGATAACCGGCAGCCACAATCCCGCCGAGTATAACGGCTTCAAGATGGTACTTCAGCACCGGCCGTTCTTCGGCGACGACATCCAGGGGCTCGGCCGCATGGCCGAGACCGGCGACTGGGAGGATACCGACACGCCCGGCACCGTCACCGATGCCGACGTCATCGACGATTATGTCGCTCGGCTGATGGTCGGCTATGCGGGCGGCGCCTACCGCATCGGCTGGGACGCCGGGAACGGCGCCGCCGGTCCGGTAATCGAGAAGCTCGTCAAGCTCCTGCCGGGTGAGCATCATCTGCTCTTCACCAATGTCGACGGAAATTTTCCCAACCATCATCCCGATCCTACCGAAGAAAAGAACCTTGCGCATCTAAAGACGCTCGTCGCGGACAAACGGCTCGATTTCGGATTAGCTTTCGACGGTGACGGGGACCGGATCGGCGCGATCGACGGAGAGGGGCGCGTGATCTGGGGCGACCAAATTCTCTCCATTCTGGCGGAACCCGTGCTGAAGGAAGTGCCCGGCGCGACGATCATCGCCGACGTGAAGGCGAGCCAGGCATTGTTCGACCGGGTCAAGGAACTGGGCGGCGAGCCGCTGATGTGGAAGACCGGCCACTCGCTGATCAAGACCAAGATGAAGGAAACCGGCGCGCCGCTCGCTGGCGAGATGAGCGGCCACATCTTCTTCGCGCATGAATATTACGGCTTCGACGATGCACAATATGCCGCCGTCCGGCTGATCCGCGCGGTGCACATGATCGGCCGGTCGATGACCGAGATCAGAAGCGCGATGCCCGCCTTCATCAACACGCCCGAAATGCGCTTCCAGGTCGATGAAAGCCGCAAGGTCGCGGTGGTCGACGAGGTGCTCGACCGGCTCGAGACCGAGGGCGCGCAGGTCGATCGCACCGATGGCGCGCGGGTGACGACGCCCGACGGCTGGTGGCTGCTGCGCGCGTCGAACACGCAGGACGTGCTCGTCGCTCGTGCCGAGGCGAGGGATCAGGCCGGGCTCGATCGCCTGCTCGCGATGATCGACGATCAGCTTGCCAGGAGCGGGCTGGCGCGCGGGCCGCAGATGGCACACTGATCCGGGCTGGTATTTGGAGCGGGCAACGGCCACTTACACAGGCGTGTTCCGCCCAACCCAGATCATCCGCGTCATCGACCTCGAAACCACCGGTCAAGCGCCGCCGCAGCACGGCGTGTGCGAAATCGGCTGGCAGGATGTCGCGCTGGGGGAAGATGGCCGCTGGGAGCTATGGGGCGACGGCGGGCAGCGCTTCGTCAATCCCGGCCGCCCGATCCCGCCAATCACCCAGGCGATCCACCATATTCTCGATGAACAGGTCGCCGAAGCGCCGTTCTGGCACGATGTCGCGCGGCCGGTACTCGATCCATGGCCGCGCCGGATCGCGCTTGCCGCGCACCGCGCGACCTTCGAGGAGCAATATTGCACGCCGTCGCTGACCCACGGCGCCGATTGGATCTGCACATGGAAGTGCGCGCTTCGTTTGTGGCCCGATTCGCCGAGTTTTTCCAACCAGGTGCTGCGCTACTGGCGCAAGCCGCACGGCATCGAGCATGAACGCGGCCTTCCCGCGCACCGCGCCTTTCCCGACGCCTACGTCACCGCCTTCCACCTGCGCGACATGCTCGCCGAGGCCTCGGTCGCGCAGCTGATCGACTGGTCGAACCAGCCCGGCCTTTTGCCGCGCGTTCGCTTCGGCCCCGATCGCGGCAAGAGCTGGCGCGAGATCGAGGACGAGGTGTTGATCGGGTTCCTCGGCGACCGCGACATCGATGTGCGTTTCACCGCCGAAACCGAGCTCGCGCGGCGCCGCGGCGGTGGGCCGGTAGGGCGCCCGACGCTCCAAGGCTCGCTGCTGTAGCGGATCCGCCACTTGATCGAAGTCAAGTCTCAAGCTCTGGTCACACCGCGCGCGAAACGATAAGCTTCATTCCATGTTTCGCGTCCTGTCGCGCCGACTGGAGGCGAACCACAACTCGATCGGCCGTCTGCTGGTCACGGCGATGGTCGTCGGCTTCGCGAGCCTCATCGTCGCCGGCTTCGCCGCCGCGTGGGAAACGTCGCGCAATCTCGACCATACGCGTTCGGTCAATCACACGTATCAGGTCGAGCTGTCGATCGTGCGCGCCAACCTCGCGGCGGAACAGGCCGAGGCATCGCGGCGCGGCTATCTGCTGACCGGCAATCCACTGGGTCTGGCGAATTACCGCAAGGCCGCCGATGCCCTTCCCCGTCTGATCGAGCATATTGCGGCGTTGACGCGGGACAATCCGCGCCAACAGGCCAATATCGCGCGCCTGCGCGAATTCGCCGCCGAACTGAATCGCCAGCAGGACGCGACGATCTCGCTGGCGGCGTCCGGTGATCTTCCCGGAGCCATGAAAAGCTTTCGCGGCGAAAGCGCGGCCAAGCGAATGACCGAGGTTCGCGCACTTGGCGCGCGGATGGGCGGCGAGGAGCGCGGACTGCTTGCGGCGCGCGATGCCGAGCTGCGCCAGAGCGTCGCGATTTTCTACACGATCCTGGCCACTGCCGGGGCGCTGCTGGCGTTCGTCGCTATCGTCACGCTGGTGACGGTGCTGCGCTATACCCGCGACCTCAACAAATCGCGCGACGTGCTGCGTGATTTCGCCGACTCGCTCGAAGAGCTGGTCGCCGAACGCACCGGCGACCTGACCCGGGCGAACGAGGAGATCCAGCGCTTCGCCTATATCGTCAGCCACGATTTGCGCAGCCCGCTGGTCAACGTGATGGGCTTCACCGCCGAGCTCGATGCCGCGACCGCCGCGATTACCGACCTGATCGACCGCGCCGAGGAATCCGCGCCGGAGATCGTGACGGACGAGGCGCGGAACGCGGCGCGCGAGGATTTGCCCGAGGCGATCGGGTTCATCCGCACATCGACCCAGAAGATGGATCGGTTGATCAACGCGATTCTCAAACTCTCGCGCGAAGGTCGCCGCACGATCACGCCCGAGCGGCTCAACATGGATGCGCTGGTCGGCAACGCGCAGGCCGCGATCCAGCAATTGTTCGACGATCGGGGTGCCGAGTTCGCGATCGAGGGGCATCTCCCCGAGCTGGTCAGCGATCGTCTCGCGATCGAGCAGATCCTGTCGAACCTGATCGAAAATGCGGTCAAATACCTCGATCCGTCGCGCCCCGGGCAGATTGTCGTGCGCGGCGCGCGCGAGGGTCCGCGCGTCCATTACGAAGTCCAGGACAATGGCCGCGGGATCGCCGTGGCGGATTATCAGCGCGTGTTCGATTTGTTTCGCCGTGCCGGCAATCAGGACCAGCCCGGCGAGGGCATCGGGCTCGCGCATGTACGTGCCTTGGCGTATCGCCTCGGCGGAACGATCGACGTCCGCTCCGAGCTTGGCGTCGGCACGACCTTTCGGCTCACCTTGCCGGTGACCCTGACCGAGTTGGAGAAAAGACTATGAACGACCATCGCAGCGTAACGATCGTGATGATCGAGGACGATGAGGGCCATGCCCGGTTGATCGAGAAGAATATCCGCCGCGCGGGCATCCTCAACGACATCAAGCATTTCACCGACGGCACCGGCGCGCTGGATTACATGTTCCACCACGATGACGGTCCCGCGCTCAACGGCCCCGCGCTCATCCTGCTCGACCTGAACCTGCCGGACATGAGCGGCACCGACATCCTGGCCAAGATAAAAGCGGAGAACAGCGCGATCAAGCGCACCCCCGTCGTCGTCCTCACCACCACCGACGACAAGGTCGAGATCCAGCGCTGTTACGATCTGGGGTGCAACGTCTACATCACCAAGCCGGTCAATTACGAAAGCTTCGCGCAAGCGATCCGCCAGCTCGGCCTGTTCCTGTCGGTGATCCAGGTGCCCGAGGTCGAGGGATGACAGCCTCCGTGGCGGCGCGCGTCCTTTATATCGACGACGATGCCGGCATGCGGACGCTGGCGGCGCGCGTGCTCACTCGGCGCGGCTACCATGTGTCGGTGGCGGAGGGC
The DNA here is from genome assembly GCA_039916765.1 of Sphingomonas sp. Taxonomy (GTDB): domain Bacteria; phylum Pseudomonadota; class Alphaproteobacteria; order Sphingomonadales; family Sphingomonadaceae; genus Sphingomonas. The sequence goes on along the minus strand of JBDSKT010000153.1, from coordinate 5,250 downwards.
GGCGCGGAAGGGTTGGCGCTGGCGGCGGAGACGCCGTTCGACCTGATCGCGGTCGATCACTACATGCCCGGGATGGACGGGCTCGAGACGCTGAAGCGTCTGCGGGCGCTCCCCGAGCAACCGCCGGTGGTGTATGTCACCGGCTCCGAGGAGGGGCGGATCGCCGTCGCGGCGCTCAAGGCCGGCGCGGCGGATTATGTTGTCAAGAGCGTCGGCACCGACTTTTTCGACCTTCTCGCCAGCACCTTCGGTCAAGTGCTGGCGCACGCCAAGCTCGGACGCGACAAACTCAGCGCCGAGGCGCAACTGCGCGACAGCAACACAAGGCTCGAGGCGCTTCTGGCCGAGGTCAACCACCGCGTCGCCAATTCGCTGCAGATCGTCTCGGCGATGGTGCGCATGCAGGCCGCCGCGCTCGATGACGGTGCCGCGCGCGCCGCGCTCGAGGACACGCAGCGCCGGATCGATGCGATCGGCCAGGTCCATCGTCGGCTCTACACGTCGGACGATGTCGAGCAGGTCGATATGCGCGAATATCTGGGCGCGCTGATCGACGAACTGGGCGAAACCTGGTCGACCAAGGCAGCGCCGCGGCGGCTGCGGCTCGACGTCGAGGCGATCCGCCTGCCGACCGATCGCGCGGTATCGCTCGGCGTGATCGTCACCGAACTGGTCAGCAACGCCTGCAAATATGCCTATCCTGCCGCATCGGGCGGCGAAGTGAGGATCGGTTTGCGCCGCGACGACGCGGTGCACTTCACGCTCGCGGTCGAGGATGACGGCGTCGGCATGGCCGTCGATGCCGCGCCTCGGGGCACTGGCGTCGGCACCAAGCTGATCCGCGCGATGGCGCAGAGTCTGCAGGCCGCGATCGAATATGACGTGCAGCATCGCGGCGTCCGCGCGACATTGCGCGCGGCGCTGGCCGGCGCCTGACGCAAGCCCGGATCAGCCGGGCTTGCGGAACTTGTAGATGAACTGGTCGGTCCGCCCGCGGATCGACTTGTCGAATACGGCTTTGGTGTGGTCGTCGCCCGGATTGGCGAGCAGCCTGCTTTCGCCGAGGAAACGAAAGCCCGCGGCCGTCACTTGCTTGCGCACGATCGCGGGGTCGATGCGGTGAAGCGTGTCGGTATCGCGCATGCCAGATCCGGCCCGGGCGGCATGGTCGATGATCAGATAGACGCCCCCCGGCTTGAGCGCGGCATAGGCCGCCTTGTTGAGCACCGATGGATCCAGGCTGCCCATGAACTTGTCGGGATAATCGTGGTAGTTCTGCGCGGTGAAGACGAGATCGACCTTTTCCGGCACGCTCAGCACCGTCGCCGGTTGCACGTCACCCGACACGTTGGCGTAAGCGGGCGTCGCGCCCAGCGCGCGGTAATCGACGATATTCTTGCCCGCTTCGTCGGCATAGGGCTTTGGCCAGATACCGTAGACATGGCCCGCCGGCCCCACCGTCTTGGCGAACAGCCGAGTCCAGTAAGCCGCACCTGGAATCAGGTCGAGCACCCTGCCGCCGGGCCGCAGTCCGGAAAAGGCGACGATCTCGGGCCCGTGGCGGCGCGCATCGTCACCGGCCTGCGCCGCGCGCGACGGATCGGCTGCCGCAGCGGCGACGTAAGCGGGCAACCGGGTGGGCGGCGGCGCCGCGACCGCCGTCACCGTGGCCACGGCCATTCCGGCGGCAAACAGGATGCGTATCCGTTCCATCGAACCCCTTCCAGTTGTGTTGCACGCTTATAGCACACCGCGTGATTCGAGCCAGCGCGATCGATCAACGCCTTCTATCGACGCGGGTTTGACGCAACCAGCGCTAGACTTTGTGCCCGGCGAGGGAATATTCCACCGAAATGGATGATGTGATCTTCGCCAAGCTGAACCAGCGTCAGCGCGAATGCCTGAGGCTCGTCTATCGCAACCTCGAAGCCAAGGAGATCGCGCGCGAACTCGGTCTGTCGCCCCATACGGTGGTCGAGCATCTGCGCGATGCGCGGCGTGTTCTCGGCGCCTCGCGCAGCATGCACGCGGCCCGGCTTCTCGCCGAACATGAAGGAGACAATCGGATTGGGTCCGATCCGGTGGGGGTCGCGGCGGACAGCAGATCGGCCATGATCGGCGCAGCATCAGCCGGGGCGATGAGCGTCGCGGCGGAGGCAGGGAGGAACCGATATAATTGGGGCTATCTGGAACGATTTGGCCTGATCGTCGGCATTGCCGTCGGCATGGTCGCATTGACCGGATCCGTCGCCCTGGGCGCTCATGTCGTCACCCAAGTTATCGCCGAGCGCCATATCGATCTTTCCGACTCAATCTACCGGAAATAGCCGCAGCGAACCTTCGCCGCGGCGAAGGGGACCATCATGCGCAAGGAAAGATTGAACGCCATTGCCGCCGTAACGCCGCTGTTTCGCCAGGCGGAAGAATCGACGGACATCGCCGCCGCCGACGCCGCCGCCTGCCTCGCCGAAATCCTCCGGGTGCGCAGTGCCAACCGCCTGCCGATCGCCACGGCGACGGATATGATCCGCATGCTGACAGAAGCGCTGACCGCACAGGTCCGGGCGCGTGAACTATTCATCGACGCGCACCGCACCACGCCGGAAATCCTCGGCTCGCTCGGCCTGCGCGCCTATGGCGACGAGAATCCCTGCCCGCCTTCCGAGGGCCTGCAACCCGTTCCGCTCAAGGTCGTGGCGTGACACGTGCGGCATTGACCCGTCGCCCGCTTCGTGTTCGATCCGCCGATGCTTCATGTCATCGTATTCAACGTGCTGCTCGCTGTGACCTGCGGCTACGGCATCTGGCGCGGGGGCGCTCCGGAACGGATCGTCGCCGTGTCGCTGGCGTTGGCGGCGACGCTGAGCGCGTTTGCTCTGACGTCGTACACGACGAGCTATGTGGGCATCGAGAACGGGCTGTTCGCGATCGACCTGGGATTGTTGGTGGCGCTCGTCGGCGTCGCGCTGAAGGCCGACCGCCTCTGGCCCCTGGTTCTCGCGGCGATGCAGTTCGACACCACGGTCGTGCATCTCATCAAGCTGGTCGATACCGATCTGGTGCGCATCACCTATGCGCTGATGATCACCGTGTGGGCATATCCCATGCAGGTTATCCTGGCGATAGGTACGATGCGGCATCGTCGGCGAATACGCCGCTCCGGCGCGGACCGGCCGTGGAGCGTTCCGCAACCGCGATGATGATGGGGGGCGCGTCGTGTCCCCTGAGTTGAACGTGGTTCGCCCCTTGGCGCATGTGGTGTCGAACCATGACGCCGATGTCGATTATGGCTCCCTGGCCCGCCGCCTCTACCGCGAGCGCCGCGCGCGGACGACGGCGTTCCACCATTGGCGATCGCTGTTCGGCGAGCCGGCTTGGGACATCCTGCTCGAACTGTACGTCGCGGGCGCCGCCGGGCATGCGGTATGCGTCGGCAACGCCTGCATCGCCGCCGACGTGGCGCAGACCACGGGCCTTCGCTGGGTCGGCAAGCTCGAGAAGCTGGGGCTGGTGACGCGGCACGATGATCCGGCCGATGGCCGCCGTGGGCTTGTCGCGCTCACCGGGCGCGGACGCAACGAAATGGAGGGCTATCTCCGGCGCCTGTATACCAACATTGGCTAGACAATATTGGCTAGACCAGGCCCAGCACCGACAGCTTGCTGAGCAACGCGGCCGGCAGCGGGTCGCCCGCGCCGATGTCCCCGCCAAGATCGGCGGGGGCATCGGCCGGGTCGAGATAACGCCAGCCCTGATGCGCGCGTTTTGGTCGGCCGTGCGTCAGGATCAAATCGGGGTCGAGGTGGATCGCGACGCGACCACCCTCCGCCTCGCCGAAGCGCAGGATCGGCGACCGTGCGACCAGCATATGCTTGATGATCCAGAACAGCGAACCGCCCGCGCCCCCGGGCCCGGCGATTTCCTCGTGTCGCTTGGGCAGATAGCGCGTGGTCAGGAACACCGGCGCGCCGCCCGCGCCGCGCTCGCGCAGCCGGTCGGCGAGGTGCTCGACGCTGGTGGCGCCGAACGCGACCTTGGTGAGATGGAGCGGCATGCGGTGCGATGTGGCATCGGCGACGGCGCGATCAAGCACCGCGCACGAAGATGGCGGCCAGCCCGAGGAACGAGAAGAAGCCCATGCAATCGGTCATCATCGTCACGAACACCGCCGACGATACCGCCGGGTCGATCCGCATCCGCTCCAGCGTGACCGGCACCAGCACCCCGGACAGCCCGGCGAGAAGGTTGTTGATCAGGATCGCCGCGCCGAACACGATGGCGAGATCGCCGCGACCGTACAGGACATAGGCGCCGATCCCGATCAGCAGGCCGAGCAGCACGCCGTTGGCGGCGGCGATGTTGAATTCGCGGCCGATCATCCTCAGCGTGTTGGAACTGGTCAGCTGGTTGGTCGCGAGCGCGCGCACCACGACGGCAAGCGTCTGGGTGCCCGCATTGCCGCCCATCCCGGTCACGATCCCCATCAGCGCCGCAAGCAGCGCGTAGCGCGCGATCTCGCCGTCGAACAGGCCGACCACCACCGCCGCGAGCATCGCCGTCGGCAGATTGATGAGCAGCCACATGAACCGCGTGCGCACGGTCAGCCGGATCGGCTCGTTGATGTCGCCGTCGCCCGCGCCGGCCAGCCGCAGCGTATCCTCGCCGGCCTCCTCGGAAATGATGTGGACCATGTCGTCGACGGTGATCATGCCGACCAGCCGCCCGCCCGCATCGACCACCGCCGCCGAGATCAGCGCGTATTTCTGGAAACGCAGCGCGACCTCTTCCTGGTCCATATCGACCGGGACGAGGGTCTGCTCGCGCTTCATCACATCGGCCATGGGGATGCCGCGAGGCGTGCGCAGGATCCACGACAGCTGGCACGTGCCGACCGGCTTGTGCGCCGGATCGACCACGAAGATCTCCCAGAAATCGGTGGTCAGTTCCTCATGGCCGCGCAGATAATCGATCGCATCGCCGACGGTCCAATGCTCGGGCACCGCGATCAGCTCGCGCTGCATCAAACGGCCAGCGGACTCCTCGGGGTAGGACAGCGCCTCCTCGATCGCGGCGCGGTCGTCCGGCTCCATCGCGCGAAGCACTTCGCGCTGGTCGTCCGCGTCCATGTCCTCGATGATCGCGACGGCATCGTCGGTATCGAGCTCGGCGGCGATATCGGCGACTTCGTGAGGCTCGAGCGCGTCGATCAGGTCCTCGCGGACGTAATCGTTCATCTCGGCGAAGACGTCG
>JBDSKT010000152.1:0-10204 GCA_039916765.1 Sphingomonas sp. | reverse complement strand
TTGCCGGCGTGGCGATGACCCGGTGGCGAGACGCGACGTCGGCATTGCCCAAGGTCACCTTCGTCGTCGCGCTGGCGCTCACGTCGCTTTGGGCGCTCGCGGTGGCTGGTATCGACGCTCGGGCGGTGATCACGCGAGTCATCGAAAGCCTGCGCAACCTCGCTTGGCTCGGCTTCATGTACGCGCTGGTGCGCCGCGCTCCGGGTTCTCGCGAGGCGCGTGCCGTGACGACGATTTACGGCGTTGTGGCATTCGTCGTCTTGATCGGAATCGCTCTCGCCGTCCTGGAAGAGGCGATCGGTCCGGTTATGTTGCCCGCACTATCGACCTTGCGTGTCTTACTCCGGGTAATGGTGGCGATCGCAGCGCTGCTGCTCATCCACCATCTCTACCAATCGGTCGCGCCAAAGGCGCGTGGCGGTATCCGGCTGGTCGTGATGGCGCTGACGGCGATGTGGACCATGGACCTGATCCTCTATGGCACGGCCTACCTGACCGGCACTTGGTCGCCCGAGATCGTCGCCGGGCGCGGCTTCGTCCTCGCGCTGACGGCGCCGGTACTTGCCATCGCCGTCCAGCGCGGCGGCGACTGGACACTCCAATTGTCACGCACCGTCGCCTGGCAGACGCTCTCCTTCATCGCCACGCTACTCTATGCGGCGGTCATGCTGCTCGCGACCAGCGCGATCGCCAGCATCGGCGGTGGTGACGCGCGCGTTTGGCAAACGGCATTCGTGTTCGGATCCACCGCGGCGGCGCTCACCGTTCTCGGCTCACCCTGGGTCCGCGCCTGGGCCAAGGTAAAGCTCGCCAAGCATTTCTTCAGCCACCGGTACGATTACCGCGCCGAATGGGTGCGCTTCACCGAGACGCTCGGCAAACCCGACGACGCTGCGCCGCTCGACCAACGGATCGTCAAGGCGGTTGCCGACCTTACCGACTCGCCAGCCGGCTTGCTGCTCGTGCCGGACGGTAGTGGCCTGGGGATTGGCGCGGGCTGGAACTGGGACCGCTCGACAGTTCCGCTGACGGGTGCCGAGGAGGGTTTGGCGCAGTGGTTCGGCACAACCGGGCGGATTGTCGAGCTCGACGCGGTGCGCCAAGATACGGCAACGCCGGAGGAGATGGCCTGCATACCGCTGTGGATGCTGGAAACCGACGCATGGGCGCTGGTTCCGCTGGCGCATCTCGGCAAGCTGCAGGGCGCGATTTTGCTCGCCCGACCGCCGGTCGATCGCGCTCTCGATTGGGAAGATCTCGACCTGTTGCGCATCGCCGGACGGCAGGTTGCTAGCTACCTCGCCGAGGCGCGGGCACAAGAGGCGCTGAGCGAGGCGCAGCGTTTCGACGAATTCAATCGCCGCTTCGCCTTCATCATGCACGACATCAAGAACCTCGTCAGCCAATTGACCCTCGTCGCACGCAACGCCGAGCGTCACGCCGACAATCCGGCCTTTCGCGCCGATATGGTCGCCACCTTGCAGGATTCTGCCGGCCGCATGAACGATCTGCTCGCGCGGTTGTCGCAGCATCATTCGGGCAGGCCTGAGGAGTTGCGCGCCGTCGCGCTCGCGCCACTGGTCGAACGCGTCGCCGCCCGGCGCCGTGCGCAACATCCAGTCGCGGTGGTAGGAAGCCGCGACGCTGTGGCGATGGCCGACCCCGCGCGACTGGAGCAACTGCTCGGTCATCTGCTGCAGAATGCCATCGAGGCGAGTGGAGCAAGCGAGCCTGTCACGCTCGCCATCACCGGAGTTGGTGAGCGCACCGAAATCGCCGTGATCGATCGCGGCTGTGGCATGTCTCCCGCTTTTGTACGCGATCAACTGTTCAAGCCGTTCGTCTCATCCAAGGCAGGCGGGTTCGGCGTCGGCGCTTTCGAGGCACGCCAGCTCGCCGAGGCGATGGGTGCGACCGTATCCGTCACCAGCCGCGAAGGCGAAGGAACGCATTTTCGCGTCGCGCTTGCCGCGGCGCACGATCCGGCCGCTCTGGGTAAAGCCGCATGACCGTGAAATCCAAGCTGCTCATCGTCGAGGACGATACCGGCCTCCAGCGCCAGTTGCGCTGGGCATATGACGATTACGACGTCATCGTCGCTGGCGACCGCGTCGCCGCGCTCGACGCGCTACGTGCGGAGGAACCAGCGGTCGTGACGCTCGACCTGGGACTACCGCCTGATCCCGATGGCGTGACCGAGGGGTTCGCCACGCTGAACGAAATTCTCCGGCTCAAGCCCGACACGAAGGTGATCGTCGCCTCGGGCCACGGCGCCCGAGAGTCCGCCTTGAAGGCAATCGGCGCCGGCGCATGGGATTTTTATCATAAGCCCATCGACATCGACGCGCTCGGCCTGATCGTGAGCCGGGCGTTCCATGTCCACGCGCTCGAAGCGGAAAACCGGCGACTTGCCGAAAGCGGCGGCGGCGCACACGCGGGCGGCATCATCACCGCCAGCCCGGAGATGCAGAAGGTGACACGGACGATCGAGCGGGTCGCCGGCGCCGACGTTTCCGTCATGTTGCTGGGCGCGAGCGGTACCGGCAAGGAAGTGCTTGCCCGGGCACTCCATCAAGCAAGCCCGCGAGCCAAGGGAGCTTTCGTCGCGATCAACTGCGCGGCAATCCCCGAGACGTTGCTGGAAAGCGAATTGTTCGGGCACGAAAAAGGCGCGTTCACCGGCGCGGTCAAGACCACCGAAGGGAAGATCGAGCTGGCCAATGGCGGAACGCTGTTCCTCGACGAGATCGGCGACGTGCCGCTGCCGCTACAGGTCAAGCTGCTGCGGTTTCTGCAGGAGCGCGTGATCGAACGGGTCGGCGGCCGGCGCGCGATCCCGATCGACACTCGAATCGTATGCGCCACACACCAGGATATCGACGCGATGGTCGCCACGGGATCCTTCCGCGAGGACCTCTATTACCGTCTTGCGGAGATCGTGGTGCGTATCCCCTCGCTCGCCGAACGCCCGGGCGATGCCGGCCTGCTCGCGACACATTTCCTGCGCAAATATGCGGCGACGATGAACCCCGTCGTCACCGGTTTCACCGAGGAGGCGCGCGACGCGATCGATGCGTGGGCCTGGCCGGGGAACGTGCGCGAGTTGGAGAACCGGCTGAAGCGCGCGGTGATCATGGCCGATGGAAAGCTGGTCACCGCCGCCGATCTCGATCTCGCCGAAGCGAGCGAAAAACTGCCACTCAATCTGCGGGCGGTGCGCGAAATGGCCGATCGGCGCGCGATCCGCCACGCACTGTTGCGCGCGGACGGTAACATTTCGAACACCGCCAAGCTGTTAGGGGTAAGCCGACCAACCCTGTACGACTTGCTGAAGAGTTACGACCTCCATGCGTGAACCAGCCGTTTCCGCCGCCGATCGAGTCGTAGCCGGGCGAACCGCGTCGCGCCGGTTGCGGCGCATCGCCGTCATCACGGGGGCGCTCGGCGTCGCCGTCGCCATACTCATGCTCGGTCGGATCGCGGTCACTCACATCACCGCCGATCGCCCCGCCGAAGCACGGACCGACATCGCGCAGAGTCTCGGCCTTCTCGCCGCAGGAAACTACAGCGCCGCGCGCAACCATGCCATCTCGGCGACCAAGGCGGATCCCAATTGGGGCTTGGCACAGGCGGTGCTCGCGCGTGCTTATCTCGCGCTTGGCGAAGGGATCGCGGCAGAGGGCGCGCTGGACCGCGCGATCGCCGCCGGGTTCGATGCTCGCCGCGCGCACCAGCTATACGCCGATGCTTATCTGCTCGAAGGCGATCCGCGACGCGCAATCACCGAAGCGCGCAAGGCGTCTCCCCGTTTCGCGAGCTACGCCTTGCGGGTCGCGGCGCGCGCGATGGCGCAGCAGCGTGACTTTCCCGCGGCGATCGACCTGCTGTCGACCGTCCTAGATGCCAATCCGGCGAATGGTGAAGGTTGGGCCGATCTGGGCCGAGTACGCTACACAGCGGGCGACCCCGCCGGCGCGATCGAAAACGCGACGCGCGCGCTCGACCTCGACCGCAACAATCTGGCGGCGCTCACGCTGCGCGGCGAGCTGGTGCGCGACCAATTTGGTTTGCTTGCCGCGATTCCGTGGTTCGAATCGGTGCTGCGGCACGATGCATATTACCACCCCGCGCTGATCGATTACGCCGCCACGCTCGGCGACCTCGGGCGCAACACCGATATGTTGGTCGCCGTGCGGCACGCGCTTGCAGCGCGACCGGACAGCGCTCAAGCCTTTTATCTCGAGGCGGTGCTGGCCGCGCGCGCAGGCAATGACGATCTGGCCCGCGCGCTCCTCCAGCGTACAGCGGGCAGGATGGAGCACGTTCCTGCGGTGCTGCTGCTCGGCGGTACGCTCGACTACCAGGCGGGCGAATATCAACAGGCGATCGCCAAGGGACGCGAACTGGTCGATACGCAGCCTTACAATCTCTTCGCCCGTCGTTTGCTCGGTGCAGCGCTGCTTCGCTCGGGCGATGCGCGCGGCGCGCTCGACGTGCTGCGTCCGCTGGCGGCGCGCAGCGATGCCGACACCTATTCGCTGAACCTCGCAGGTCGCGCGTTTGAAATGGCGGGGGACCGCGATATGGCGGCGAAATTCCTCGACCGCGCAGCCTGGACGGGGTTGTCGGACTCCTTCTCGTTCGGCGCCGAGGATGGCCTGACGCGTTTGGCGGCGGCATCGGGTCAAGCACCTGCGGACCCAGTGCTGCGTATCGGATACATCAAGGGCCTGGTCGCGAGCGGTGATCTGCCGGGAGCGTTGAGCCAGGCGCAGGATCTAGCACGTGGCTATCCCGGCGCGCCGGCGGCGCATATCGCGATGGGCGACATCCTGATGCTGATGAAGCGTTATGCCGATGCCGCCAACGCCTATCGCCACGCCGCGGACCTGAGGTTCGACGAGCCGACGATGCTCCGCGTGATCGATGCGCTAGATCATGCCGGACGGGGCGTCGAGGCGACCAACGTGCTCGCGCTGTATTTGTCGCAAAACCCGCAGAGCATCGCCGCCCAGCGAATGGTCGCTCACCGTCAGATCCTCGGGGGCGACTGGTCCGCCGCGATCGACACGCTGGAGGATTTGCGCGACGAGGTGGGCGATCGCGACGCGGCGCTGCTCACCGAACTGGCCTATGCCTATATCGGCGCCGGGGACGATGACACCGCGGTCGCCTATGCCAAGGCGGCCTACCGCCTCACGCCGATGAACCCGGCGACGGCCGACAGCTATGGCTGGGCACTCTACGAACAAGGCAACAACCAAGGCGCGCTTCAGCTGCTGGAAAAGGCTGTCTCGATCGCGCCTAATGCACCCATGCTGCGCTGGCACCTCGGGCAAGTCTATGCTGAGGTAAACCGCAAGGCCGACGCCGTCGTCAGCATCCGCGCCGCGCTGGCCGACGCATCCTTCACGGAGCGCACGGCAGCGCTCGCCCTGCTCAAGACGCTCTGATCTGTTCTCCGGCATCGGCGCGCCGTATGGGTCGGCGATGACTGACCCTCTCGATCGCATCGCCGCCGCGCTCGAGCGCCTTTCGCCGCCAGCTCTCGAGCCAGCCGATCCGCTCGCGCACGCCGCCTATGTCTGGCGCGGCGAAGCGCTTGTGGCGGCGCGTGACTTCGCGCCACTGCCGCTTGACCGGCTTCAGGGAATCGATGCGCAGAAGCGCGCCCTGCTGACCAATCTCGAGCGGTTCGCGGATGGCGCCGCGGCACACGACGTCTTGCTTTGGGGCGCGCGGGGGTCTGGCAAATCGGCGCTGGTCAAGAGCGCTGCTGCGACAGTGCAGGCGGGTGGAAAGGATTTGGCGCTGGTCGAGGTAGTGACGCACCGGCTCGACACGTTGCCCGCGCTGTTCACCGCGCTCGCGCGGGTAATGCGCCCATTCGCGCTGTTCATCGACGATCTTGGTTTCGATGCCGCCGGCGACGCCCGAGCGCTGCGTTCGATGCTCGAAGGCGGAGCGGAGGCGCGGCCGGCCAACACCCGGCTGCTCGTCACATCGAACCGGCGTCACCTCGTTACACGCGATGCCGCCGAGCAGGAAAGCGCGATAAATCCACGCGATTCCGTCGATGACAGCCTCGCGCTCGCCGACCGCTTCGGGTTGAGTCTGGGATTTCACGTCGTCGATCAGGCGAGCTATCTCGCCATCGTGCAAGGCTATGCGGCGGCATATGGTCTGCCGTTCGATTCCGCCGACGCGATACAATGGGCGACGCAGCGCGGCGGCAGATCGGGCCGGGTGGCGTGGCATTATGTCGTGGATCTTGCCGGGCGTGCGGGCAAGAGTTTGCAAATGCACTGATTCGGATCAAACCATGACGATGCACCGATTGACTCGCGCCGCCGAACCGGGCCCACATCGCGCCATGTCGCGCCTGGGGGAACTCGACCTGCCCGACCGGCTCGCACCGGCTATCCCGCGCGTGGTGACGCAGCTGGCGGTCGCGTTGTTGTGCGCGGTCGCGGCGGAAGTGCTGCGGATGGTCATCAATACCGTCGCGCCCGGGGCCGCGATGTTCGCGCTGGTGTTCCCCGCGATCATGGTCGCGACGTTGTTCGCGCGATGGCTGTCGGGGGCGCTCACCGCGACAATGTCGATCGGGTACGTCTATTTCGTGTTCTTCCTGCCGAGCGTCTCCCCTCGCGCGGTCAATCCGGCGCTGTCGCTGTTTGCGATCGCGGTGGGTGCGGGGCTGACCGTCGCGCTGGCCGAAACTTTCCGCCGCTCGGTCAACCGCGCGACGCGCGAGCGCGACCGCGAGATCGCAGATCGCGATCTGTTCCTGGAAGAGTTCGATCACCGCGTGAAGAACAACTTCACCATCGTCGCGGGACTGCTCGACATGCAGCGCCGCCGCGCCGGCGATCCGGCCACCGCCGAGGCGCTGGGCATCGCGGTATCGCGGGTCGAGAGCATCGCGCGCGCGCATCGCCATCTCTACCGAAACGGCCAGCCCGGACTGGTCGAGATGCGCGACTATCTTGGAGATCTGTGCGCGGCGTTGGCGGAGGCGCTGTCGCTGCGCGGCGGCATCACGCTGGACTGCCACGTGGCGGACGCAGCCGTCCAGCGCGACCGCGCGGTGTCGATCGGGCTGATCGTGAATGAACTTGTCACCAACGCCGCAAAGCACGCTTTTGGCGGCCGGGAGAGCGGCATCATCACCGTCACCTTCGCGGCGCGATCGGGCGGCTGGGCGCTCAGCGTCGGCGACAACGGGACCGGCATCGCGGCGGCGAAAGGGCCCAGCGCGGATGGTGGGCTCGGTTCGCGCCTGATCGCCGCCTTCGCGCGTCAGGCCGGCGGGACGATCGTCACCGACAGCGACCCGACCGGCACCACCGTCACATTAATGCTAGACGCCTGACGTCTCGGCCTGCTCGGCGAGGTCGAGCCAGCGCAGCTCGGCGGCTTCCTTCTCCGCTCGCGCCACCTCAATCGAATTCATCAGCCGGTCGAACGCGGACGGGTCGCGGGCGTAGAGGTCCGGGTCGGCGAGCGCCGCTTCGTCGCGCGCGATCGCGGTGTCGAGCGCCTCGATCCGCTGCGGCAACAGGTCATAGTCGCGCTGGTCCTTGTAGGTCAGCTTGCGCGCGGAAGTTGGCGAAGGTGCCGCGGAGACCGACTTGGCTGCGGCCCGGCGCATCGGCGCGCGGCGATCGTTACGCTTGCGTTCCCAATCCTCGTACCCGCCCGCGACGACATCGACCGTGCCCGATCCATCGAGCCCCAGCGTCACCGTCACCGTTCGATCGAGGAAGTCGCGGTCGTGGCTGACGATCAGCACGGTGCCGTCATAATCCGCGATCACTTCCTGCAACAGGTCGAGCGTCTCCAGATCGAGATCGTTGGTCGGCTCGTCGAGCACCAGCAGATTCGAGGCGCGGGCGAATTCGCGCGCCAGCAGCAGCCGCGAGCGCTCCCCGCCCGAGAGCGTGCCGATCTTTGCGTCGGCGAGGCCCGGTTCGAACAGGAACTCCTTGAGATAGCCCTGGATATGTTTCTTGACGCCGAGCACTTCGATCCAGTCGCCGCCCTGCGTCAGCACGTCGCGCACGGTCTTCTCCGGCGCCATGAGGCTGCTCTGCTGGTCGATCACCACGCCGTTCAGCGTCTTGGCGAGCTTCACGCTGCCGGTATCGGGCTGGATCTCGCCGGTGAGCAGCTTGAGCAAGGTCGTCTTGCCAGCGCCGTTCGGTCCGACGATGCCGATCCGGTCGCCGCGCGTAATGCGCAGATTGAGGCCGCGGATGATGACACGGTCCCCATAGGATTTGCTCACATCCTTGACATCGATCACCACCTTGGTGCGCGCATCGTCGCTGGCGGTCGCCAAGTTGGCGGCCCCCTGCGGCCCGATCATCGCCGCGCGCTCGGCGCGCATATCCTTCAACTTGGCCAGCCGCCCCTGGTTGCGCCGCCGCCGCCCGGTCACGCCGCGCAGCAGCCAATGCTCCTCGATCTTCAGCTTGGCATCGAGCCGCTCGGCGTTGCGCGCCTCCTCGGCATAAACCTGCTCGGTCCAGGCCTCGAACCCGCCAAAACCGATCTCGGCGCGGCGCACGGTGCCGCGATCGAGCCACAGCGTCTGCTTCGTCAGCCGCGTGAGGAAGGTGCGATCATGGCTGATCGCGACGAACGCGCCCTTGAAGCGGCCGAGCCATTCCTCGAGCCAGTCGATCGCGGTGATGTCGAGATGGTTGGTCGGCTCGTCGAGCAGCAAGATGTCCGGGTCCATCGCCAGCGCGCGGACGATCGCCGCTCGCCGCCGCTCGCCGCCCGACGCGCTCGCCGCCTCGCGCGACAGGTCGATGCCGAGCTGCCCGGCGATCGCTTCCGCCTCGTGCCGTGCCGGCGCATCGTCGCCCGCGAGCACATAATCTTCCAGCGTCGCGAAGCCGGCGAGGCTCGGCTCCTGTTCGAGCAGCACGACGCGCGTGCCCGGCACGATGGTCCGCCGGCCCTCGTCCGCCTCGATCAGCCCGGCGATCGCCTTGAGCAACGTCGTCTTGCCCGCGCCGTTGCGCCCGATCAGCGCGAGCCGGTCGCGCGCGCCGATCTGCACGTCGAGCGCGCGGAACAGCCAGCCGCTTCCCTGAATCAGTCCGAGATTTTCATATGCGAGGATCGGTGCGGCCATGGCGGCGCGGCCTAGCGATTTCGCGCAGCTAAATCGAGGCTTAAGCGCCGACCCGGCTTTGCCGCGCGAAATCGGAAGGCGACGGGACGGCACGGAATAAATTTCGCGTTGTCGGACAGGCCGTTTCGCCGCCCGCCGGCCGGCTTGCACGAGTCAGCCGAGCATCGCCGGCGGCCGCGCTGCGTTGTTCACAGGGTGTTCAAGCCACCGACCCTATGCGACATGCCGATGAAGATGCTCGTCACCCTCTGCTTGTGCGCGCTTGCCGCCACGCCCGTCGCCTCCGACGCTCAGCGCGTAGCGCGACGGAGCGAAGCGCAAAAGGCGTTCGAGGGAACGCGCAGCGGCCAATTGCTCCCTTTGCGCGACATCGAGCGGCATGTCGTGCCGACGATGCCCGGTGCGCAATATCTCGGCCCCGACTTCGACGGCGACAGCGCCATTTACACGCTCAAGTTCCTGCGCAATGGGATGGTCATCTGGGTCCAGGTGGACGGTCGTTCGGGACAAGTGGTGGGCCGCACCGGCCGCTGACCGCCGCCGCGCCACACGAACAAGGGGATAATCGCATGCGCGTTCTGATCGTCGAGGACGAACCCAATCTCGGCCAGCAATTGAAGAATACCCTCGAGGGGGCGGGTTATGCTGTCGATCTCGCCACCGATGGCGAGGAGGGACATTTCCTCGGCTCGACCGAAAGCTACGACGCGGTCGTGCTCGACCTCGGCCTGCCGGAAATCGACGGGCTGACCGTGCTCGACCGCTGGCGCAAGGAGGGCCGCACGCATCCCGTGCTGGTGCTGACGGCGCGTGACAGCTGGTCCGACAAGGTCGCCGGATTGGACGCGGGCGCCGATGATTACGTGGCCAAGCCGTTCCAGTCAGAGGAGCTGATCGCCCGACTGCGCGCGCTGATCCGCCGCGCCTCCGGCAACGCCTCGTCCGAGCTCAACGCCGGCGACGTCCGGCTCGACACGCGCAGCGGCAAGGTCACGCTGGCCGGCGAGCCGGTCAAGCTGACGGCGCAGGAATATAAGCTGCTCAGTTATCTGCTCC
>JBDSKT010000151.1:0-6843 GCA_039916765.1 Sphingomonas sp. | reverse complement strand
GAGTTAATCGACATGGCCGAGGACCAGACCCCCTCCACCGAACCGCTCGCCAATGGCGCCGACACGTCCCCCGCCGTGGGCGTGATCTCGCAATATGTGAAGGACCTGTCGTTCGAAAATCCCAACGCGCCGGCGGTTTATCAGAACCAGACGGCTCCGGGGATCGACGTGCAGTTCAACATCGCGTCAAACCAGGTCGGTGAAGACGTGTTCGAAATCGTGCTGCGGATCGAGGTTAAGGCCGAGGCGGAGAGCCTGGTCGCCTTCATGGTCGATCTTTCCTATGCCGGGCTGTTCGGCCTGCGCAACATTCCGGCGGAACATGTCCAGCCGTTCCTGCTCGGCGAGGCGCCTCGCCTGCTCTTCCCGTTCGCCCGTCGGGTGCTCGCCGATGCGGTGCGCGACGGCGGCTTCCCGCCGCTGCTGCTCGAGCCAATCGACTTCACCGCACTGTACCTGCAACAGGCCGAGGCGCAGGAAGGCAATGTCGCGGGTGCCAGCGGCACGGCTTGAAATTCCGGCCGCATTGACCCCTTCCCGTTCTCCCGCGAAAGCAGGGGTTCGGAGCCACGGGCGGACGTGCCAGACACGCTGGCGTGCCGCTCCCGCGAGGGAACAGTGAAAGCGATCGTGTCATGAACCTTACCCGCGCGCTCGGATCGGTGGGCGGGCTTACGCTCGCCAGTCGGGTGCTCGGGTTGGTGCGCGATTCGCTGTTCGCGCGCTTTGTCGGTGCAAGCTTCGCGTCGGACGCGTTCCTGGTCGCGTTCCGCCTGCCCAACATGTTCCGCGCGCTTTTCGCCGAGGGAGCGTTCTCGGCCGCCTTCATCCCGATGTTCAACAAGAAGGTCGGCAACAAGGCCGGCGCTGGGCTCCCCGACGGGATCGTCTTCGCGCAGGACGTGCTGTCGGTCCTGCTGCCGATCCTGATCGTCATGACGGTGATCCTCGAAATCCTCGCCTGGCCGGTGACGCTGGCGCTGTCGGGCAAGTTCAACGGCGTCAGCCACGATCAATTCGCTTTCGCGGTGATGCTGTCGCGCTTTACCATCCCCTATCTCATGCTCATCAGCCTGGTCTCGCTGCTGGGGAGCATCCTCAATTCGCTGCACAAATTCTGGGTCAATGCCGCGGCGCCGATCCTGCTCAACCTCACGTTGATCGCGGCGCTGCTGTTTTTCCACGATCACGACCCGTTCGTCACCGCGCGTAACCAGGCGGTCGCGGTCAGCGTGTCCGGGCTGCTCCAGCTGATCTGGCTCTACTGGTCGTGCCTTGCCAACGGCGTCAACCTGCGGCCGCGCCTGCCGAGCCTGAACCCCGACGTGAAGCGGTTGCTCGCGCTAACTCTGCCCGCTGCCGCCGGCGCGGGCGCGGTGCAGATCAACCTCGTCGTCTCCACCGCGCTCGCCGCCTCGCTGCTCAGCCACGGCTCGGTTACCTACATCTACATGGCCGACCGGGTGAACCAATTGCCGCTCGGACTGATCGGCATCGGGCTCGGCACGGTTCTCCTGCCGCTGATCTCGCGTCAGCTCGGCGCCGGCGAGGAATCGGCGGCGATGGAGACACAGAATCGCGGCCTGGAGCTGGCGCTGCTGCTCACCCTGCCCGCCACGGTCGCGCTGGTGCTGTGCGGCGGGCCGATCGTCGCGGCGCTGTTCGAGCACGACAAGTTCGGCGCGCAGGATACCTATTTCACCGCGCAGGCGCTCGCCGCCTTCTCGATCGGCCTGCCGAGCTACATCCTCGTCAAGGTGCTGACCCCTGGATATTACGCGCGCGCCGATACCAGGACGCCGGTGCGCTACGCGATGATATCGATGGCGGTGAACCTCGCGCTTAACCTCGCGCTGATCGTGCCGCTCAAGCATATGGGACCGCCGCTCGCCACCGCACTGGCCTCCAGCGTCAACGTTTTCCTGCTCTACCGCACGCTACGCCGGCGCGGCCATTTCCAGCCCGATGCCCGACTTCGCCGGCGCGCCTGGCGGCTCGCGCTCGCCGCGCTCGTCATGGGCGGGTTGCTTTGGCTACTCCAGGGGTATCTGACTCCCTACACTCACGGCGGGTGGTTGATCCGCACCGCCGCGATGGTCGTGCTGGTCGCGGCGGGCGGGGTCGTCTATGCGATCGCGACCTTCGCACTCGGCGCGTTCACTCGAGACGACCTCACTTTCCTGCGGCGCAAGCGCCCCGCCTGACCCAAGAGACCATCATGCGCGTCATCTCTGGCATCCAGCCGACCGGCAACCTCCACCTCGGCAACTATCTCGGCGCGATCAAGCAGTGGGTCGCGCTGCAGGACGCGATGGGCGCGGACGACACGTGCCTGTTCTTCGTGGTCGATCTTCACGCCCTGTCGCAGCCCGTCGTGCCGAGCGAACTTGCCGCGAACACGATCGAGATGACCGCCGCGTTGCTCGCCTGCGGGATCGATCCCGAACGGTCGATCCTGTTCAACCAGGCCCGCGTGCCGGCGCATAGCGAGCTCGCCTGGATCCTCGGCGGCACCGCGCGGATGGGCTGGCTCAATCGCATGACTCAGTGGAAGGACAAGGCCGGCAAATCGGGCGACTCGCAAAGCGTCGATCTCTTCACCTACCCGGTGCTAATGGCGGCCGATGTGCTGCTCTACCAAGGGACACACGTGCCGGTGGGCGAGGACCAGAAGCAGCATCTCGAGCTGGCGCGCGACATCGCGATCAAGTTCAACAACGATTTCGGGGTGGAGCTGTTCACCCTGCCTGAGCCGCTCGTCTCGAAAGCCGCGCCGCGCGTGATGAGCCTGCGCGACGGCAATGCGAAAATGTCCAAGTCCGATCCGTCCGACGCCTCGCGGATCAACCTCGTCGATCCCGACGATCTCGTCGTGCAGAAGATCAAGAAGGCGAAGTCCGACGCCGAACTGCTTCCCGATACCTTCGCGGCGCTGGCCGGACGGGCCGAGGCGAAGAACCTCGTGACGATCTACGCCGCGCTCGCCGGGACCGGCACCGATGCGGTGCTGGCCGAGTTTGGCGGCAAGGGCTTCGGTGCGTTCAAGCCCGCGCTGGCGGACCTTGTGGTGGCGACGCTGGGGCCGATCCGCGAGCGGATGACGGCGCTGCTCGAGGATCGCGACGCAGTCGGCGCGGTGCTGGCGAAAGGCGCGGCGAAAGCCGCGGCGATCGGCGCCGAGACGCTGACGGCCGTGCACAAGGCGATCGGGCTGCAAGTCTGAGGATTGATGCTCCTGCGAAGGCGGGAGCCGGGGCATAAGCGCCGCGTTCGAAAATCCTGGGTTCCTGCTTTCGCAGGGGCATCAGCGCGCGGTCAGCCGCCGAGTTCGTGCAACAACGTCCTGACGGCACCGTCCAACTCGCGGTCCTTGTCGCGCAGTTCCTCGATGCGGCGCACGGCGTGGATCACGGTCGAATGGTCGCGCCCGCCGAACTTGCGGCCGATCTCGGGCAGCGATCGGGTCGTCAGCCGCTTGGCCAGGTACATCGCGATCTGGCGCGGGCGTGCCACCACCACCGCGCGCCGCGCCGATACCAGATCGACCGGCTTCAGCTCGAAATGCGCCGACACCGCCTTCTGGATCTCGTCGATCGTCACGCGCCGTTCCGCGCCGCGCAACAGATCGCCGAGCGTCGCCACCGCGAAATCGAGCGTAATCGTCTCGCCGGTCAATTGCGCATAGCCGATGACGCGGTTGAGCGCTCCTTCGAGATCGCGGATGCTCGCGGTGATTCGCGCCGCGAGCAGGTCAAGCACGTCGATCGGCACGTGGGCCTCGGGCAAGTCGGCAAGCTTGCGGTCCAATACCGCGCGGCGCAGCGCGAGGTCGGGCGCCTTGATGTCGGCGACCAGCCCGACCGATAGCCGCGAGATAATCCGCGCCTCGACCCCGTCCAGCCCCTGCGGACAGCGATCGGCGCTGATCACCAGCCGCTTGCCCGATGCCATCACTTCGCTGACGGTGTGGAAGAATTCCTCCTGTGTCGAATCCTTGCCCGCGATGAATTGCAGATCGTCGATCATCAGCAGGTCGGCGGCGCGGAGGCGTGCCTTGAAGGCGTGCGTATCCTGGTCGGGCTGGCGCTGCGCCCGCGCCCGCACCGCCTGGACGAATTCGAACATGAAGCGTTCGGCCGACATCATGATGACGTTCGCGTCGGGCACCGCGGCCAGATAGGCCGCGCCGATCGCGTGCATCAGGTGCGTCTTGCCCTGCCCGGTGCTCGAATGGAGGAACAAGGGGCTGAAGCGCGGCATGCCTGGTTCGGCCAGCGCCTTGGCGGCGTTGAACGCGACCCGGTTCGAGTGATCGACGACGAAGCGATCGAAGGTGAAACGCGGGTCGAGCATTGGCCGCGCGCGCCCTGCGGCGACGATGCTGCTTCGCGGCGCCTCGCCGATCGGGCTTGCCACCTCGGCGGTGAGTACCTTCGGCGCGACCGCGATGCTGCGCGTCTCGATCGAGACGCTGCGCACGTGCGGCAGCAGTGCGCGGAATTCCTGGAGCAACCGTTCCGAATAATGGTTGCGGACCCAGTTTGTCATGAAGGCCGACGGCAGCGCGAGGCGAATCGAATCGGCATCGCTGCCA
Source organism: Sphingomonas sp. (assembly GCA_039916765.1). Lineage (GTDB taxonomy): Bacteria > Pseudomonadota > Alphaproteobacteria > Sphingomonadales > Sphingomonadaceae > Sphingomonas. The sequence continues at coordinate 2,249 of JBDSKT010000151.1, read as the reverse complement.
TCGACCAGATCCATCGGCTTGAGCCACTGATCGAACAGGCGCGCGCCGGCCGACTCGCGCAGATGCGACCGCACGGTCGCCCATGCCTTTGTCGCCTCCCCCCGCGTCGCTTCTCCGGTCAAACCCACACCCACTCCTCGCTCAAGGGCGCCGGTGCATGCCCGCGCCGCCTTGTTCCACCGGACAGTATCCCCCGCAGCCGGAATCGCCCTCCGCCTGCCTCAACGCTCATGTGCTAGTCGCGGAAACGGAATCGTCTGCGCGGCGGAGGTCGATTATGAAGATCGGACCGGGTCGATCAAGTGCCGTCGCTGTCAGAAAAATGAAATAAACAGGTTGACTCAAGGTTTCCCGTCGAAAATCTCACAAGCTATTGTAATGCATAGACTATCCTTCGATACGGACACACCGACGGGCCGCGAATCGCGGTGAATCCTGCACTTATGAGAATTTGCCCAAATCAGCTGTTTGCGCGGCACCCGGAACGATTTGGAAACATTGCAAAGCCCGGCCATCGGACAGCAAAAAGCCCGCCGGAACGAGTCCCGGCGGGCCAAGCCTTGCGGCGAATCATGTGCGTTCAGGCGAGCGCGGTGAGGCGCTTGGTCAGCCGAGCGAACTTGCGGCTCGCGGTGTTTTTGTGAAGCACGCCCTTCGCGACGCCCCGTGCCAGTTCGGGCTGCATCTGCGCCATCGCTTCCGTGGCGGCGGTCTTGTCGCCCGAGGCGAGCGCGGCTTCCGCCTTCTTCACGAAGGTCCGGATCCGCCCGACGCGGTTGCCGTTCACTTCGGCCCGGCGCTCGTTGCGGCGGATGCGCTTCTTCGCTTGCGGCGTGTTCGCCATCGAAAACCCTCGGATCGTTTGCGTCAATGAAAAAGGGCAGCGGAATCGTTTCCCGCGCCCCGGAAGCGGTGGCCTTTAGCGAGTCGTGCCCGAAGGGTCAACCTAACGCTGGCATCTCGGGCACCAAAAGGTCGATCGGCCGCCTTCGCTATAGCGCCTGACCGTACCGCCACACGCGCACGGCTCGCCCTCCCGGCCATAGACCGAAAATTGCTTGGAGAAATAGCCGAGCTCGCCGTCGGGGCGGACGTAGTCGCGCAGCGACGACCCGCCCGCCTCGATCGCCGAGAGCAGAACCGCGCGGATCGCCTGAACGAGCCGCTCGAGCCGGGGAAGCGAGATTCGCCCCGCCGCTGTCTTGGGCGAGATATGCGAGAGGAACAGCGCCTCGCAGACGTAGATATTGCCGAGTCCGGCGACGATGCGCTGGTCAAGCAGCATCAGCTTGATCGACGCTTTTCGCCCGGCCAGTGCCCCCTTTAGATGCGCCGCGCTCAACGCCGGGCCGAGCGGCTCCGGGCCGATTGCAACGAAGGGCGGATAGGCAGCGAGATCGTCGCTCCGCCACAAATCGACCGAGCCGAACCGGCGCGGATCATTGAGCGCGACGCGGCGCCCCGCCCCCGTCTCCATCACCAAGTGATCGTGCGGCAGAAGCTCGCCCGGATCGACCCGCCAGCGCCCCGACATGCCGAGATGAAAGACCATCGTGTCGCCGCGATCGGTCGCGATCAGCCCGTATTTGGCGCGACGCGACAGCGCGGTCACGGTCGCGCCGGTCATCCGCTGGCGCAGGTCGGGCGGGAACGGCCGCCGCAAATCGCCTCGGCGTGGCTCGACGCTGGTCAGGCGCTGCCCCAGCAGCACCGGCTCCAACCCGCGCACGGTGGTTTCGACTTCGGGAAGCTCGGGCATTGTTAGATCAGATCAACCTTCAAGCCTGCTTCTTCAAGGCGATCGGCAATCTTGCGCATCTTGGAAAATTCGGTGCCCCATGCCGGTTTCAAATCCAAACCTTCGCAGAATTCCCGACCCGACACTCCCTCCAAAGCCTTGGCGTACTTCAGGCATTGAAGATGAAGTTCCGCCACGTATCCATTTCGGGGTGCATGATTGATTGCGCGCTTCATTCGCTCAAAAATATCTCGTTTCGTCATCCCAATGCTCCGCGTCTGGCAGTGACCATTTAGTAATTTATATTTTTGCATATTTCAATATTCTAAATGTAAAAAAGTCATGCCGACTAGGCTTTCGTCTAGGCTGTCGCTACAGCCGCCAGCATGACCGACACCGTCTCCTTCGGCTATGAAGACGTCGCCCCCCAGGAAAAGACCCGCCGCGTGGGCGGTGTGTTCACCAGCGTCGCGTCGAGCTACGATTTGATGAACGATGCCATGTCCGGCGG
>JBDSKT010000150.1:0-5524 GCA_039916765.1 Sphingomonas sp. | reverse complement strand
GGAGCGCTGACAGAATAAAAGACGGCGTGTTGCGCGCGTGAGAACGAGCCGTAGGCACCGTAGGCCCAGTGGCGCGTCTCGCGAAGATCCATGTTGATCCGTGCAAGAAAGCCGCCGCCGAGTGAATCGTTCGCCGCCGAGTAAGGCAGCAGGTCATCGGTACCCGACAACGACGTCGGCAGGACCGCGGCGATCACCGATTGGGGCGAATCCGGACGATCGACCAGCACGATGCGCGGGCTTGCGGGAACGAGTGGCGCGCTGAAATCCTTGGTCCCCGCCGGACCAGTCGCCGCCCAGTCGCCGAACCCGGTGTCGAGCGCCGCGCTGATCTCCGCGAGCGGACGGTCGGACGTGACGAAAATTCGGGCATGATCAGGGCGAAGCCAGGCCTGCTGAAAGGCCAGCAGATCGTCCCGCCGCAACGCGGCGACCGCCTTGGGATCGCCGCTACCGAACGACTTGGCGTAGGGCGAGGCGGAACCGTAGATCAACCGCGGGATGACGCGGCCGGCAAGCGCGCCGGGATTGGTCAGTTCGGACGCGATACGCGCCAGTTGCTGGCCTTTGACACGCTCGATCTCGGCCGGGGCGAAAGTCGGCTCGCGCACCACATTGGCGAACAACGCGACCGACGGCACCAGATTGGCGCTCGGCGTGAACAGGCTGAGCGACGTACGATCGGCGCTGAAACCGCTGCCGATACTGGCACCAAGTCGCTCCTTCGCCTCGGCGATGGCGACCGAGTCCATTCCGGCGATCCCTTGATCCATCATCGACAAGGTCAGTTGCTGCGTGCCGAGCCTGCCCGGCACGTCGGCGGCGGCCCCGGCATCGAAGGTGATGCTCATCTGGGTGATCGGCACGGCGGTACGCCGGGCGTAGATCAGCTCGACGCCGTTACGCAGGCGCGCATGCTGGACGGCGGGGAAAACCAGATCGTCGATCTTGCCGACCGCGGGCAGCGCGCCGCGCGTGCCTTTCACGACGCGCTCGTCGCCTCCCGCCTCGACCTTCGACGGCGCGGCGCTCTCGGTATAGGCGTCGCGCGGGCCGGGCACGACCGTCAGCGCATAGACCGGACGCGTCAGCCATTTCGCCGCCGCCGCCCGGACGACTGCCGGGGTTTCGGCGGCAAGCGTGGCAAGCTGCTTCTTGTAGTATCCCGGATCGTGCGAATAAAGCTCGCCCTCGGCAAGCGTCACCGCCTTGCCGTCGAACCCGCCGACCGATTCCAGCCCGGCGATCGTCTGCGCGACGCTCGATGCCGTCACCCGCCGTACCTCGTCCGCGGTCGGGCCGTTCGCGATCAGATCGGCGGTGATCGAATCGATCCGCTTGGCGACGAGCGCCGGGTCGGCGCCAGGCTTCACATCGACGCTGATCTGGAAGATGCCGACCTGGGCGAAGCTGCTGTTATTCGCCGAAGCGCGAACCGCGACCTTCTCGCCGCGCACCAGGGCATTATCCAGCCGCGAACTCGCAAGGCCACCAAGCACGCCGGCGAAAACATCGAGCGCGACCGAATCCCTGTCGTTGAGCCCGGGCACCGCCCACATGCGGTAGATGCGCGTCGTCGCGACGCGGTCGCGCAGCACCTCCACTTTGGGCGCAGGCAGTGTCGGCACGTCGGCTGGCGGTGCAACGCTTTCGGGGCCGCGCGGCAGGTCGCCGAAATATTGCGCGGTCAATACCTTTGCGCGGGCAACGTCGATATCGCCGGCCAGGACGAGCACGGCGTTGTTCGGTCCATAATGGCCGCGAAACCAGTTCTTGACGTCGTCCAGGCTGGCGGCGTCGAGATCGGCCATCGAGCCGATCGTGGTGTGGCCATAAGGATGGCTCGGTGGAAACAGGGCGTCGGTCTGATGATATTTGACCAGACCATATGGTTGGTTGTCGCCCTGGCGCTTCTCGTTTTGCACCACACCGCGCTGACGATCGATCACGCTCGGGGTAAGCACGCCGAGCAGATGGCCCATGCGATCGCTCTCGAGGAACAACGTACGCTCGAGCGCGGGAGTGGGCACCGTCTCGAAATAGTTGGTGCGATCGAAATAGGTCGATCCGTTCGAATCCGTCGCGCCGATGCCCTTCAGATATTCGTCGAAATCCTTCGGCGCATTCTCGCTGCCGTTGAACATCAGGTGTTCGAACAGATGGGCAAACCCCGTCTTGCCCTTGGGTTCGAATTTGGAGCCGACATTGTACCAGATACTGACCGCCACGACCGGCGCCTTGTGATCCGGACTGACGATGACGCGCAGGCCGTTGGGCAGCGTGAAGGACTGGTACGGAATATCGACCTGGCTGATCAGCGCCGACACCGGCGCGGGCGCGATCCCCGCTTGCGCAAGGCACGGCGCCGCAAGCACCGCCAACGCGACGCCACGGAGCGCGAGCAATTTGCGATCCACGGCGCCATTCCCCCTTACGGATTTGTCGCCGGACCATAACGCTCGCGCGGCGCGGCGCAATCGCCCCGCCGCCAACTCAGGGGCGATAGACGCGCTCGACGTGATGCTTGAGCTGGCTAGGATAGAACCACACCGGCTTGAGCTCATGCTTTACGAACAATGGTGCCTGATCGGCATAATGTTTCGAGGCCGGCCGAGTCGTTGCCGCACCATAAGGCGTGATCGAGTGCGAGGTCACCCGGCCCTGTCTGTCCCAATCGATAAACATGACGAAGCTATCGCCGTGGTTCGCGACCAGCCTTCCGTCGGGCGCTTCGTCCCACGTCGATACGGCATGGAGCACCTCGGGCGCGCCATCCAATGGCAGATCGAGCTTCCCCTGTCGCAGTCGCAGCACCTCGCCGAGCGGTGGATCGAGGCGGGCGAAATGAACCATCAGATACGCCGCGGCCTTGGCCAGTTCCGCATGCGGATCGAGCTCGGGCAGGCGCTGGTAGTGCCATTTCTGGCCCGCGCGCATTAGGAGCGCGGCAAGCGCCTGAGCTGGATTATGTCCATCGAAATTCCAATTCCAGCCAGCCAGCAACCGCTTGGCGCGTGCGGTTTGCCGATCATTTCCATCGCTCGACGCGGTAATGTCGGCGAACCATTTCGCCGCCCAGCTATGCTTGCTCACCCCGGTATCGAACTTGATCCGGTAGAGATCGAGCGCGCTGATGCTCGGGTTGGCGCCCATCAGCTCAAGGGCTCGGGTGGCGCGATTGGTAGTGTCGGTCTCGACACCCAGCAGCGGATCTTGCGGCGGAATTTCGGAACCGGTGCCCGCCGCCTGATACGGCGTGTTGTTGGCGTTGATCAGGAACCCCGAGGCGGGGTTGACGTTCCGCGGCACCTGCCTCCAGGGCACCGTGCCGGGCGTGTAGTCTTGCATGGTATCGCCGGGCAGGACGTGGCGATAGTCAAAGCCGGGCTTACGGTTGGGGAAACTGGCGTTGTAGAAATAGGCGATGTTGCCGCGCGCGTCACCGTAGAGGAAATTGGTCGCCGGAATCCCCTGCATCGCAAGCGCGCGCTGCCATTCGCCGAAATCGCGCGCGCGGCCGAGGCGGTAATATTCCTCGACCATCCTCAACTGGTCGATACCGCCATAATTGATCGCATAGGCGCCGGATTTGTTGACGATCACCGGCCCTTGAACCGCGCGGTACAGCGTCTTCGGCACCGGGAGGACGAACGGACCCCACAGTTTCACAGGCAGCCAAACGCGCGTTTTCTCAAGCGGACGCATCGCGCCGTCGAACCGGTAGCTGCGACCGTCGCTGCCGAGCGCCAGCTTGTAGACGTCGATCAGGTCCGGGCGGTTGACGGTGTTGGTCCAGCCGAGGGTCAGATTGTGCCCGAGCAGCGGATAGGGCGCGCCGGGGAAATTGGCACCGGCGAAGTTCCAGCCCGTTTTCGAATGCACCACCAGTTCGTACCAGGCGACCGAGCCGCGCCAGGGTTGGTGCGAGTTGGAAACCAGCCGCGTATGGCCATCGGCCGATCTTTTGGGCGCGACGACGAAGGCATTCGAGCCATTCATCGTGCCGTTTGGGCCGACCGGCGTGACGTCGGGCGCGTCGGGCTGCGCGCCGGCGGTTTCGGCGGGCAATTTGCCGTCGTTCACCAAGGCGGCAAGCGTCGCGTCGAGCCCGAAGAAAAAGGGCGAACGCAACACGAACCCCGTCGCGACGTCCATGCCATTGACCGGGAACAGTTTCGCCAAACGCACCTCGCCGGGATGCGTCTCGGCGTAACGATTGAGGCCAGAGGCGTAGCCGTCGAGCAGTGCGCGGACATCGGCCGGCTGCTTCATGTAATCGCGCGCTACGGTCGCCCGTGCATCGACGAAATGCAGCGCGAAATCGGTCTTCGCCCCGTCCGCGCCGGTCATCGCGCCCAACCGCCCGCGGGTCATCGCCAGAACCTCTTGCAGCGTCGAGAAATCGTCCTCGGCGTGCGCATAGCCGATGCCATAGGCGACATCCGGATCGGTCGCGCCGAAGATATGCGGCACGCCGAAGGTATCGCGGACGATATGCACGTCATAACGGCGCGCTGGCGGACCCTCGGCGCGGGTCGCGGCGAGCGGCTCCCAGATAGCGAGCCCGATCGCCACGAGGACGAGCATGATCACCAAGCCCAATCCGATCCGCCTGAGCATAAATCTTACCCCTCGCACGCACTGTCCCTGGCGATTTTGCGCGCTATCTTGTCCGCCAGGGCAGTTTTGTCACGCGCCAAACTTGTGTTGCTTTTGGGCAACACTATCTTTGCTGCATCAGGCCATGGGGACGCTGAATGAATCTCGAAAAATTCACTGACCGGGCGAAAGGCTTTCTCCAGTCGGCACAGACCGTGGCGATCAGGATGTCGCATCAGCGGATTTCGCCGGAACACCTTTTGAAGGCATTGCTCGAGGACGAGCAGGGCATGGCCGCCGGGTTGATTGCGGCGGCGGACGGCGACGCGAAGCGCGCGGTATCGGAAACCGACCTAGCACTGTCGAAAATTCCGGCGGTCAGCGGCTCCGGCGCGCAATCCACTCCCGGTATCGACAACGACCTGGTCCGCGTGCTCGATCAGGCGGAACAGATCGCTGGCCGGGCCGGCGACAGCTTCGTCACGGTCGAGCGACTGCTGGTCGCCCTTGCCTTGTCGCTCGATACCGTCGCGGGCAAGGCGCTGAAGTCCGCCGGCGTCACACCCGGAGGTCTCAACGCGGCGATCAACCAGTTGCGCCAGGGCCGCACCGCCGACACGGCGGGCGCCGAGGATCGGTACGACGCGCTGAAGAAATTCGCGCGCGACCTGACGCAGGCGGCGCGCGATGGCAAGCTCGATCCCGTGATCGGCCGCGACGAGGAGATCCGCCGCACGATCCAGATCCTGGCGCGGCGCACCAAGAACAATCCCGTGCTGATCGGCGACCCCGGCGTCGGCAAGACCGCGATCGCCGAGGGGCTCGCGCTTCGTATCGCCAATGGCGATGTGCCCGATACGCTCAAGGACCGCCAGCTGATGGCGCTCGACATGGGCTCGCTGATCGCCGGCGCCAAATATCGCGG
>JBDSKT010000149.1:0-13457 GCA_039916765.1 Sphingomonas sp. | reverse complement strand
GCCGCCGATCATCGTATAGTCGAGCCCGAAATGCGGCTTGCCGCGCGGTGCCGAGGCATGCGCGAAGACCTCTAGTGCGGAGGCCATCACCGGCCCACCGCCGAAATAGGCGAACGGGTTGGCCGGGTTGCTCAGCATCCCCGCGCCGAAGTTCGCCATCGCGCTGGCGCCAGCCAGCATCGATTTCTGCATTTCATAGGCGTCGTAGAGCATCGAATACCCAATATCGGAAAATGGTTAGGTTGGGCTTACGCCAAAACGGTGCAGCGCAACATAGCCAATCCGCGGCATTCTTCCACGGCCGTTGAGGCGGCCCGCGCACCCTGCTAAGGCCCGGCGCCATGGCCGACCACATGCCCGCCGTGAAGACCGAACCCCAGACGAAGCGCAGCCTCGGCAGCCTCAAAATGGTATGGGACCAAGCGCGGCACTACCCCAAGCAGATCGCCGCCGCCTTCGCGGCTCTGTGCGTGTCGTCGATCGCGACGCTCGGCATACCCTATGGCCTCAAGCGCGTGATTGATCGCGGTTTCACCTCGGGGGTAGATCCGGCGGCGGTCAGCACGTCGTTCCATTATCTCCTGATGATCGTGGTCGTGCTGGCGATCGCCACTGCGGTGCGTTTCTGGTTCGTCTCTTGGCTCGGCGAGCGCGTGGTCGCTGATCTGCGCGCCAAGGTGCAGGCCAACCTCCTCACGCTATCGCCGCGCTTTTTCGAGGATAACCGCCCGTCCGAAATCGCCTCGCGGCTGACGTCCGACACGGGCATGATCGAGCAGGTCGTCGGCACCACCGTTTCGGTCGCGCTTCGCAGCAGCTTCACCATGGTCGGCGGCGTCGCCTTCCTGTTCGCGCTGTCGGTGAAGCTCGCCGGGCTGATGGTCGTAGGAATCCCAATCGCCTTGTCGCCGATCCTGCTGCTCGGACGGCGCGTTCGCGGGTTCTCGCGCAGCTCGCAGGACCGCATCGCGGAGGTCGGCTCGGTCGCGACCGAGACGCTCGGCGCGATGAAGATCGTCCAGGCCTTCGGGCAGGAGCGGCGCGAGGCCGAGCGCTTCCGCGCCGCGGTCGAGGCGGTGTTTGCCGCGGCCAAGCGCCGCATCGGTGTCCGCGCGGTGATGACCGCCTCGGTCATCGGACTCATCTTCGGTGCGATCGTGCTGATCCTGTGGCAGGGCGCCCTCGACGTCGCGCATGGCCGGATGACCGGCGGCGCGATCACCGCGTTCGTCGCGACGTGCGGCATCGTCGCCGGATCGTTCGGTTCACTGGCCGAGGTGTACGGCGATCTGCTGCGCGGCGCGGGCGCGGCCGGGCGCCTGTCCGAACTGCTCCAGGAAGTGCCAGAGATTCGCCCGCCCGCACGGCCGGTTGCGCTGCCGTTGCCGCCGCGCGGCGCGATCGATTTCGAGCATGTCGAATTCCGCTACCCGAGCCGGCCGGACATGCCCGCGCTGCACGATTTCTCGCTTTCGGTGTCGCCGGGCGAAACCGTCGCGGTGGTGGGCCCTTCGGGTGCCGGCAAGACGACATTGTTCCAGCTGATCCAGCGCTTTTACGATCCCACCGCCGGGGAAGTTCGCATCGACGGCGTCGCGCTACCGCTAGCCGATCCGGCCGATATTCGCGCGCGTATCGCCATGGTGCCGCAGGAAACGGTGATCTTCGGCGCCACGGCGCGCGACAATCTGCGCTACGGCCACTGGGAGTCGAACGACGATCAGCTATGGGCCGCCGCCGAGGCCGCCAACGCCGCCGAGTTCCTGCGCAAGCTGCCCGACGGGCTCGACACCTTCATGGGCGAAGGCGGCGCGCGCCTGTCGGGCGGGCAGCGCCAGCGTATCGCGATCGCCCGCGCGCTGCTGCGCGACGCGCCCGTGCTTCTGCTCGACGAAGCGACCAGCGCGCTTGATGCCGAGAGCGAGCGCCTCGTCCAGCAGGCGCTCGACCGGCTGATGCAGGACCGCACTACTATCGTCATCGCCCACCGCCTCGCTACGGTGCGCTCAGCCACCCGGATCATCGTGATGAACGAGGGGCGGATCGTCGAGAGCGGCACTCATGCGACGCTGAGCGGCGCCGGTGGGCTTTATGCGCGGTTGGCGAGCCTGCAGTTCAGCGAGGCGGCGTAGACGGGAGGCGGCGGGCGGTCGAACACCCGCCGCCGCCCTTCTTGCGCCACATCACCGTTTAGGGAAGAAGAAGCCCTCGAGCGCTGGCAGAGCGGGTTTGACGCCCATCTGGTGATCGGAAAAGGCGGCCAGCGCGATTCCGGTGGAGGGGGCGTAGCCTGCCCAAGTGCCCCAGAAGCCGCTATGCCACCAGATGTCGCCCGCCGGCGTGTGCTTTACGAAGATGCCGAAGCGGTAGCCGTCGGCGCCCTCGTGCGGCCCCTGCCAGAACATCGTCTCCAGCGTCTTCTTCGAATGAAACACCCGACCCTCGAACAGCGCCTTGAAGAATGTGGCAAGATCACGCGGCGACATCACCAGCCCGCCTCCGCCGTACAAATCCATCGAGGGGTCGATGTCGGTCACGTCGGTATCGCCCAGGAAGTGACGCGCGCCGGGATGCGCGCCTGCCGGCCGCGGTTCGAACCGCTCCCACCAGGCGTTGGTGAGGCCGAGCCGGTCTAGCCCCAGTTCCCGGCGGACGGCCTTGGCGAGATTGAGCCCGGTCAGCCGCTCGACGATCTCGCCGAGGATGATATAGTCTCCGTCGGAATAGTGGAACTTCACGCCGGGCGCGCCCAGCGGGTCGCCATATTCGGTCATCATGCGGATCTGGTCGGTGCGCGTCAGGCGCTCGTTATTGTTGGCCTTGAACTGCGCGAAGAAGCGCGGATCGGACCCGAGATCGTACAGCCCCCCGCTATGGCTGAGCAGATGGCGCACGGTGATGCGGCCGGTATCGTAACCGTCGGCGCGTAGCAGGCGGTCGTCCTCCGGCGCGATCAGTCCCTTGATCGGCGCATCGAGATCGATCTTGTGCTGCTCCCACAGCCGCAGCACGGTCGCGGAAACGAAGGTCTTGGTATTGCTGGCGATCCGCATCGGCGTATCGACGTCGAGCGGCCCTTTTGCCGCGCCGTAATGCTCGCGCCCGTCGATCACATACACCGCGAGCGGGAATTGCTGCGCGGATACGACTTGCGTCAGCGCGGCCTGGTCGCGCGCCGCGGTCGCGGCCGTGGCCGTGGCGATCGATGCCTGGCGCGCAAGGTTCGCATCATCGCCGCTAGCAGCCAAGGCGGCGCCGGGCGCTGCAAGCGCCAGCGAAATTAGTCCAGCAAGAAGAATGCGCATCCGTCCTCCGTTAAGAACGCCGGTCGCGACGATGCCGCGATCCAGCCGTGTCGGCGCCGCGTCGGCATTTCCCACGCTACGTCGGCGCGGCGCTTTTCTCGGCTTGCGCTCGGTTAGCGCCGGTGGACCGTGCCGACAAGATCGGCACGCTCGGCTTCGCCGTGCGCCGAACGGCCCATTGGCCTCAGGCCCCGCTCGGCCGCTCGCGCCGCCTCCAGCCTGGCGTGCCTCAGGTCTGCGAACCAGCGCCGATCGACCGCCCGCCGAGCGCTTCGACGGTCGTGATGTTGGTCACCGCGCCGGTCTGATCGGTCCCCGACTTCGACGGATCTGCCATGCCCATTCGTCGCGCCACTTCACTGTCGATCCGCTCCATCAACGCGCGAGATTGGGCGGGCGGCATCGCGTCGAGCGTGTCCTGCGTGATGTGCCATTCCTTCATCACTTCGTCCTTGCACCGCTGCTGCGGCGTCTTGCGCGCCTCGGTCATGAAGCCGGCGAAAGCGTCGGCGAGCTTGGCAGCGTCGCTCGACGGCTGAATGGCAGGCGAATCCGGCAGGTCCATGGCGAACCGGTTCGAACCCGTGGGCGCGGCTTGCGGCCGCGTGCCGGCGGCCCCGACGCTGACTTTATATGCATCGATCATCATCGGCCGTCTCCCCGCTTCACCGCGCCCCGTCCTCGCAGGCGGCCGTTAAAATCCGGTGAGCGCCGTGCCGCGCATCGATGGTCACAGTCGCCCGCCGCAACGCCGCGCTGCGGGCCCGCTGTCCTACAGATCGCTTTTCTGTCATCATGCCACCATGTGCCGGCCTTCGACCCGTCATGGACTATCAGCCGCCGTGTCGCGCCGCTCGCCGGTCTCGCTCCAGCTTCACATTCGTCACCGTGTGAAGTTTCTAAACATTCGGGAGTTCTGATCATGGCTCGCGACTTCGATATCGTCGTCTATGGCGCGACCGGCTTCACCGGGCGGCTCGTCGCCGAATATCTCGTCCAGTCCGGCGCGGAGCGCTGGGCAATGGCCGGGCGGTCGCTGTCAAAATTGCAGGAGGTGCGCGACTCGATCGGCGCGCCCGCCGACGCGCCGCTGATCGCCGCCAATTCGGACGATCCGGCGAGCCTCACCGCCTTGTGCGAGCGTACGCAGGTCGTGCTCACCACGGTCGGCCCGTACCAACTCTACGGCGGTGATCTCGTCGGCGCCTGCGCCGCGACCGGCACCGCCTATGTCGATCTGTGCGGCGAGCCGGCGTGGATGCGCCATATGATCGACGCGCATCACGAACAGGCCGAGGCGAGCGGCGCACGGATCGTCTTTTCCTGCGGGTTCGATTCGATCCCCTTCGATCTCGGCGTGCTCTCTCTTCAGACGTGCGCCAAGGTCAAATTCGGCGCCCCCGTACCGCGGGTGAAGGGGCGCGTTCGCAAGATGCAGGGCGGATTTTCGGGCGGAACCGCGGCCAGCCTCAGGGCGACGCTAGCCGCCGCGGCGCGCGATCCGTCGATCCTCAAGCTGCTTGCCAGCCCCTTCGCACTGACGCCGGGGTTTGCGGGTCCACATCAGCCGACCGGGCTGCTCCCCGAATATGACAAGACCATCGGCGCCTGGGTCGCGCCCTTCATCATGGCGCCGATCAACACCAAGAATGTTCACCGCACCAATTTCCTGCTCGATCATCCATATGGCACCGGTTTCGTCTATGACGAGATGATGGTCGCCCCCGGGCTGGGCGACATGGGCCGCGCGGCGGCGGAGGCGATCGCGCGGATCAATCCCTTGGCCAGCGACAAGGGACCAAAGCCCGGCGAGGGCCCCTCCAAGGAAGAGCGCGAGAGTGGTTATTACGACCTGCTGTTCGTCGGGGAGAGCGCGGACGGGCGGCGGATCGACTGCGTCGTCACCGGCGACCGCGACCCCGGCTACGGATCGACCAGCAAGATGATCGCTGAAACCGCCTTGTGCCTCGCCGAGGATGCTGGCGATCGGAGGGGTGGCATCTGGACCCCGGGCGCGCTGCTCGGCCAGGCGCTGGTCAAGCGGCTCGAAGCGAAGGCGGGGCTGAGCTTTCGCGCCGGGTGACCGCCACTGCTTCCCAATAACGGGTCGGCTGCGTAGGGGTGCCGGCGAGGCGCGAAGGCAAAGGGAACGGCGTGGACGAAAAGCGGATCGTGTTCGATTTCGAGGTGGAATTTTCCAACGGCGGCAGCATCCAGGGCCAGGATTTCCGCCTCGATATTACCGGCGACGATATTACGGACGAGGCGCTGGCAGCGCATATCGTCGCCGACATGCGGTTGTTGATGGTCGGCGCGGTGCACATCCGCAACAAGCGGATCATTGCCGAACGGCACAAGCGCGGCGCGGACGACGTCAGCGCGGCGGGGGCTTCGATCCGGCGGATCGATCTCAGCCATACGATCGAACACGGCATGGTGACCTATCGCGGACTCCCCGCGCCGCTCATCTGCGATCATCTGTCGCGAGAAGCCTCACGCTCGATTTATGCCGAAGGCACCGAGTTTCAGATCGGCCGGATCGAAATGGTCGGCAACACCGGCACCTATCTTGACACGCCCTATCACCGCTATGCAGATGGCTACGACCTGTCAGGACTTGATCTCGACCGGGTGAGCGGCGTGCCCGGCCTCGTCGTCCGCATCGGCGACAGGACCGGGCGCGAGATCGGCGCGGCGATGTTCGATGGGCTCAATGTCGCCGGGTACGCCGTGCTGGTCCATACTGGCTGGGACCGCCACTGGCGCACCGACCGATATTTCGAGAACCATCCGTTCCTCACTGCCGGCGCGGCGACGCATCTGCGCGACGCTGGCGCACTGCTGGTTGGGATCGATTCGTTCAATATCGACGATGTCGCCGGCGGGGAGCGGCCCGTGCACACGATTCTGCTCGGCGCGGGCATTCCGATTGTCGAGCATATGACCAATCTGGCGGCGCTCCCCGATCGGGATTTCCGCTTCTGGGCCGTGCCGCCCAAGGTCAAGGCGATGGGCACCTTCCCGGTACGCGCGCACGCCACGGTGGGTGGCTGACTTGAGAGCGCTGGCTGTGTGGGTCCGCCCTGACCTCGTCACTCTCAATGGCTGCGGTAGAACACCATCGCCACCACCGTCACCGCCAACGCGCCCCAAAAGGCGATCGGCAGTGCATGCCTTTCCAGCGCCTGGGCATTGGCGTGATACGTCGACACGTCGAGGAAGAAATGCCCCGGCCCCGCCTCCACCAGCGCGCCGCGCTTGCGCAACCGGGCGAACAGTCGGCGCTCGAACCAGCCGGCCGGCGCGAACGCGATCGCTGTATTGCGTGACAATGCCCGGCGCACGACGAAGGCATCGGCGACCCGGTCGCGCACGCGAATTGTTGCACCGCCCGTCACCGCTTTTTCCCCTGATGCCGGATATTGCCGGGCCGCCCCCTCCGTTTGAGCTTGCGCGCGGGTGAGCGGTCACGCGGAGGCAGCGCGCCTTTGCCCTCCGCCAGCTCGAAGCGGAGCGCGCCAGATACCGGATTGGCCTCGGCGAGCCGTAGCTGGAGCCGTTGGCCGCTCGCGTAGACGGTCCCGCTCCGCTCGCCGACGAGCGTCCGCGCGCCCTCGTCGAAGCGGTAATATTCGCCGCCCAGATCGCGTACCGGCATCAGCCCGTCGCCCCCGATCCCTTCGACCGTCGCGAAAAAGCCGAAATTGGTCACGCCGGTAATCCGTGCATCGATGACATCACCCACCCGCTCCGACAGGAATGCCGCAACGTAGCGATCGACCGTGTCGCGCTCGGCTTCCATCGCACGACGTTCGAGCATAGAAATGCTCTCGCCGATCTGTTCCATCGCCGACGCTTCGCCCTCACTCAGCCCGCCAGGGCCTAGCTTGTAGGCGGAGACTAGCGCGCGGTGGACGACGAGATCGGCATAACGCCGGATCGGTGAGGTGAAATGCGCATAGCTGCCAAGTGCCAGTCCGAAATGGCCGTGATTTTCAGGCCCGTAATAAGCCTGGGTCTGCGTGCGAAGCACTTGCTCCATCACCTGCGGGCGGAAATCGGCATCGGGGCCGATCCGGTCGAGGATATGGTTGAACGTCGCCGGCCGCACCACTTGGCCGAGCGCGAACTCGACCCCGAAAGTCTTGAGATAGTCCTTCAAGGCGACCAATTTCTCGCGGCTCGGCGGTTCGTGGTCGCGGTACATCACCGGCGCTTTCTTCGCCTCGAGCGCCTTGGCCGCCGCGACGTTGGCCGCGATCATGTAATCCTCGATCAATTTGTGCGCATCGAGCCGCTCGCGCGGCGCGACTGACAAGATACGACCCTTTTCGTCGAGCACCACGCGGCGCTCCGGCAGGTCAAGGTCCAGCGGGGCGCGCGCGCCGCGCGCCTTGTACAATGCGCGCCAGCAGGACCAGAGCGGGCGCAGTGCCTCTATCATCGATCCTGCATCGGCATCGATCGCCGCCTGTGCATCCTCATACGCGATATTCGCCGCGATCCGCACCACCGCGCGGCTGAACCGCCATGATTTGAGCGACCCGCCCTTCGACACCTGAAGATGGCAGACGAGAGCCGCGCGATCTTCCCCGGTCTTGAGCGAACACACCTCGGCGGACAGGATTTCGGGCAGCATCGGCACCACCCGATCGGGGAAATAGACCGAATTGCCGCGCCGCCGCGCGTCCTTGTCGATCGCCGAACCGGGCCGCACGTAGAAGCTGACATCGGCGATGGCGACGACCGCCTTCCATCCACCTTCGTTGGTGGAATCGTCGTCGGGGGCGGCCCACACCGCGTCGTCATGGTCACGCGCATCCGCCGGGTCAATCGCGACGATCGGCAGGTGGGTCAAATCCTCTCGTCCGTCGCCAAGCGACCGCTGCGCCACCTGCGCGGCCTCGTCGACCGTTTCGGGTGAGAATGCGTCGGGAATGCCGAGCTTGTGGATCGCGATCAGCGAAAAGCTGCGCGGTGCAAACGGGTCGCCCAGCACCTGGGTAACCCGAGCGGTGATCCGTGGCGGGCGCCCGGCCTTCTCGGCCAGCACCAGATCGCCCGGCTGGCCGTCGCCCGCATCCGAAACGGCAAATTCACGCCGCTCCTTCTTCTCGACGCCCTGCAGCCAGAGCCGGTCGCCTTCTTGACGCAGCACGCCAAGGATCAGTTCCTCGCCCCGCGCCAATTGCTTCATCGGGTGCGCGATCCAACCGTTTCCGGCTTCCTCGGTCCGCGCGAGAATCCGGTCCCCGACGCCTAGCGCGCCACGCTTGCGTTCTCGCACCCTGAGGCGCGGCGCCGGCGTCTCCGCCTCCCACCGTTCGGGCACGGCCCATACATTGCCGCTGTCGTCCGCATCGGCGACGCGTAGCACGGTGACCTTGGGTAGCCCGCCCATCTTGTGGAACGCGCGGCCCGGCGCGGAGTCGATCAATCCTTCGTCGGCCATGTCCTTGAGAAGCGCCTTTAGCGCGATCTTCTGCTGCGCAGTTAGAGCGAACGCACGCGCGATCTCCCGCTTGCCTGCCGGCACATCCGAGGCTTCGATGAAATCGAGAATCTGCTGCCGGTTAGGCAGGCCGGCAGAGGGACGCTTGGACATCGACCACAGATAGGGCGCAGCGCTGTCAGCGTCACGCCCTATCCGTTCGGCTTCTGACCGCCTATCCGCCCGGCCCTTCCCCGGCCCGTTAAAACTTGCCGCGTAGTGTGACGCCATACGTGCGCGGCTCGGCAAGAAATGCCGAGAAAATCTGCGTCTGGCCCGGATAACGCGAATCGGGCACGAACACGCCTGCCGGACCGGCCCCGCCCGCCTGGAACGGCGAACTGAACGCGACCTGCGTATATTGCGTGTCGAAGATGTTCTGGCCCCAGAACTCGATCGCCCATTTTTGGTCCGGTCCGCGAATGCCAATTCGCGCGTTCGCGACGAAGAAGCTGTCCTGCTCTTTCTGCGGGAACAGGTCGGAGCCGGAATTATAGTCGCTCGACAGGCGTCCATCCAGGTAAAATAACCCTGACAGGCCACTACCGCCGATCGGCGGCGTCCACGTGACCGAACTCGTCACCACCAATTCGGGCGCATTCGACAGATTGTCGCCGGGCAACAGCCGTAGCGCCGGATCGAGCGGCGCACCGGCGGCATTGCCCACAAGGTTCTTGCGGTATTTGGTCTGCGCGTAGGTAAGGCCCGCGTTGACGGTGAAATCGCGCGTCGGATTAATCGACGCCTCCACCTCGACCCCTTGCGAAATCACGCCCGGAATGACCTTGCCGGTGCACGCCCCAGTTGCCGCGCTGGTGTCGCGGTCCGCGCCGGCCAGATCGGTGCTACATGCATCGATATTCTGAACCAGAAAGACCGAGCCGTTGAAGGTGTTCAGCTGGAAGTTCTTGAACGCCTGGTGGAACGCCGCGACGTTCACGCTGAACACGGGCGAGGCGTATTTCGCGCCGATTTCGAACGCGGTGTTGATTTCCTTGTCGAACTGAAGGTTGCCGACCAGCGCCTGAGCACCGCCGGCGGCCGCGAAAGTCGTTGTCGGCACACCACCCACGATCGCGATTGGTGCCTTCAAGGCCGAACGGTCAAGGTTGAACCCGCCCGCCTTGTAGCCACGGGCGTAGCTCGCATAAGTCAGCAGCCGCGGGGTGATCTTATACGATATGATGCCCGTGCCCGTCAGCTCGCTTTCGCTGCGCCTGTCGTTGACCGATTGCCCGTTAAGCTCGGAGGTCGAATTGCCTTGGCAGCTCAAGCTGATCAGCCCGCCTGCGATTGCAGCAAGCCCGGCATTGGTAAGAAACGGCGTCAACGCCGCCTCCTGCGCCGGACAGGCGGTATTGTTGTTGCCAAAGGTCGCGTTCAGCGTTTTGGTTTCGTGGGTATAACGCAGGCCGACGGTCAGCTTGAGGCCGGGCGCGATCTCAAAGATGTTATGCGTGAAGAAAGCGTAATTGTTGCTCGTCTGGTTATAGACCGAAACCGTGTCGCCGACATTGTTGATCGTATCGAGCCGATCAAACCCAGCGAGGATGGCCGGCCCGGCTATGGGTCCGAAGGAGCCCGGCAGGCCCGAAACGAGAAAGCCCCTTCCCGTAGCGCTGATGCAGCCGGGCGTCGTGGGACTGAAAACCCTGCCAGGGCGCTACCATTAACGATCCGGCACGAGGCGAAGCGGCCATATTGCGAGCCGAATTTAAGGTTGTCACGCACCTGCAGCTTCTCGTTGGCGTAGAACGCTCCGACCAGCCAGTCGAGCTTGCCGCCCAGCGTCTCGCCCTGCAGTCGGAGTTCCTGCGAAAAGGTGTTGAACTGCCGCCGACCGGCATCAGGCCCAGGCGCGCGGTACAGGATGTCGACATAGCTGTAATCAGTGTCAGACGCCTGGTAGTTGTAATAGCCGCGATAGGCCGTGATAGAGGTCAGCTTGGCGCCGCCGAGATTATAATCGATCTGGCCGGAAAAGCCGAAATCCTGCGTCTTGCCGGCGAAGCTGCGGCCGGGCGAAACGGAGAGATTGCGCGAATAGGGATTGCTGAAAGCGGCGGTCGGCTGCCCTAGCGAGGTCAACACCGGAATGATAGGATTGCGCGTGGTCAGCAAATTCTGGTTCGCCGATGCGACGGTCTCGTCGATATAGGCGGCCGCGCAGCAATTCTCCGACCGGTGCGTATAGTCGCCGATGAGCCGGACGGTCAGGTCGCTCGATGGCTCGAACAGCAGCTGACCACGCACGAAATAGCGGTCGCGGTTGTTAATCGTGCCGCCGTTGGTCAGGTCCTTGTAGAAGCCGTCACGTCGCAGGTAGACGCCATCTGCGCGGAAACCGAGCGTCTCGCTGAGCGGGGCGTTCACATTGCCATCGACACGAACGTAATTGTAATTGCCGTAGCTTGCCGATCCGCCAGCACTGAAATGGTTGAGATCGGGCGACTTGCTGGTGATCGAGATGATGCCGGCCGATGCGTTGCGCCCGAACAACGTCCCCTGCGGGCCGCGCAACACTTCGACACGTTCGATGTCGCCAAGCTCGTTGAGGCCGATGCCCGAGCGCGAACGGTACACGCCATCGACGAACACCGCGACCGAGCTTTCAAGACCGGGGTTGTCGCCAACCGTGCCGATGCCGCGCAGGCGGGCCGAGCCATTGGACTCGTTGCCGGTTGAGGAAACTTGCAGTGACGGGGCGAGCTGGGCGACCTGTCGGATATCGCTGGCACCCGAGCGCTCCAGGCTGGCGGCGTTCACCGCCGAGACGGCGAGCGGGACGTTCGACAGCTGCTGCGCGCGTCCTTGCGCCGTTACGACGATGTCGGGGCTGTTGGCATCCGGCGCCGTTTCATCGGAGGCAGTTGGAGCAGGCGGCGGCGCGGTCTGCGTCGTCGTTTGCGCAAGCGCGGGCATCGCCAGCCCGAACGCCAGCGCGGAAACCGCGCACATCGACAGTAGACGGGTGCTCGCCATATCTCTCTCCCCAGTCCGGCCGGAATACTTTGGACTCCGTACCGAAAACTCAAACTGCCGGGAGAATAGCTAAACGTCAAGTAGCGACACCGTCGCTATCTCTCTTTGCGATGCCCGTTGTTGCCCAATATGACATCGTCGCAAAATGCCCAACGCGGCCAAAACCTACTTTCGAAATCTCCCCCCGCCGCGTACGATCAATATCCGTTGAGCCGCGCGAAACGTTCGCGATGGAACGCCGCCGAACCCCACATCGCCTGGCACGTCGCGGCGCGTTTCAGGTAGAGACCCGCATCGTGCTCGTCGGTCATGCCGATGCCGCCGTGGAGCTGGATCATCTCGCGGCTGGCGAGGTGGAGCGTATCGTTCGCCAGCGCCTTGGCGACGCTCACTGCTTGGTCCACGTCGGACCGCCCTGCATCGATTGCCTCGAGCGCACCTTCAACCGAAGAGCGCATCAGCTCGAGCTCGGTGAAGATTTTCGCCATGCGGTGCTGGAGTGCCTGGAACGTCGATAGCGGCTGGCCGAACTGGACTCGCGTTTTGAGGTAATCGTTGGTCGTCGCGAATGCGGCTTCGGCCATGCCGAGCATCTCGGCGCAGGTCGCCGCTGTGGCGAGGTCGATCGCCCGGGCAGTCAGGTCGGGGCCGCCGATTTTGCTCGCCACCGCGCCGTCGAACATGATGTCGGCATGACTGCGACTGTCCGCCATCCGGCGCCCACCCTTGGTGACGCCCTCATCACCGGCGACGAGATGCAAGCCGTCGATTGCCGCGACTAGAAACAGTTGGGCGGCGTCACCCTCGGCGACGAAGCGTTTGCTGCCCGTCACCCTGCCGTCCGAAACCACCGTCGAGATCCGCGCCGGATCGTGCACCGGCCCCTCATCGACGGCGAGCGTCGCGACGATCTCGCCGGTTGCGAGCTTGGGCAACCACGCCGCCTTCGCTTCGCCATCCTCGCCCGCAGCGATCACCGCCGCCGCCACCGCGCTTGCCGCGAGCGGCGTCGCGGCGAGGTTGCGTCCGAGCTGCTCGAGCACCAGCCCAAGCGACAGGAAGCCGAACGCCGACCCGCCATATTCCTCTGGGATCGTGATCCCGGCCCAGCCCATCTCGGACTGGCGCGTCCAGTCCGCTACATCGAACCCAGTTTCGGGCGCCGCGCCGCGCATCTTGCGGAAGGCTGAGAGGGGTGATTCGTTATCAACCCACTCGCGTGCCATGTCGCGCAGCATCACCTGTTCGTCGTTCAGGAGGGCCATTGCTTAAACTCCCGCCATCGTAGCTATTGGTGATCCAGCATCCCCAGGATGCGCTTGGCGATCACGTTGTTCTGGATTTCGCTCGACCCGCCATAAATCGACACTGCCTTGCCCCATAGCCAGGTTCGCGTCTGGGCCAGTTCGGCCTCGCTGAAGCCCTCGCCTTCCCAGCCGAACCCGGCCATTCCCATGATCTCGATACCGAGTTCGGCGCGATCCTGGGTAATGCGCGCGCCGACATTCTTGAAGATCGACGTCGCCGCTGACGGCCCCTGGTTCGATTTCGCTTCCAGCGCGGCGCGGCGTAACGTCAACGCAAAGGCGCGCTTGTCCATTTCGTGCCGCACGATGCGCATGCGCAAGTCGGCATCTGCGATCTTGCCGGCATGTTCGCCACGATATTGCTTGGCGAGC
>JBDSKT010000148.1:0-6747 GCA_039916765.1 Sphingomonas sp. | reverse complement strand
GATGTCGTCGATTGCGTAAAGCAGCTCACTCGCTTGCCCGCGAATCGCCGCCGCATGCGCGCGATATGGGGCGGCGACTGGTCCGAGCATCTGCGATTCGATCATTTCAGCGAAGCCGGCGATGGCGTTTGTCGGGGTGCGCAACTCGTGGACCAACTGGCGCAGCGCGTCCGACGACGCGTTACTATCCGGGCGCGCCGGTTCGGCCATTTCGTCGGCGCGCGGGCGGCGTGCCGTTCCACGATAACCGGTGAAACGACCGCTCGCGCGATCGAACACCGGAATGCCATTGATGCGCCACTGGCCGGCGGCATCCGATCGCCCCTCTACGACAAGCCGTGCATTGGTGAAACCCGCACGGCGGCGAAATGCGCCGGCGGCGACACCATCGACCTGCGACTGCGCGGATGACGGAGCGAGATCAAGCGATAATCCGATCAACGGCGCGCGCGCCGCGCCATCGACCCAACGGACGGTTCCGGTCGCGTCCGTTTCGAACCGGAAGGAACGTGACGGCGCCGGATCCAGCGCGAAAAGTTCGGGTTGGACCTCGGCTCCCCCGACTGGAACCGAAAACGCCCCGGCCGCGCGGGACGCGGACTCCCTCTGACGTTGATAGGCGTCGATCCGGGCAACTAGCTCGGCAATCTGGAAGGTGCCGGCAGGCACCTCGCGCGGCGGCGGCAGATCGACCGCATTGGGATCGGCGACGGCAATACTCTTGTCCTTCGGCGCCGTGTCCTTACCGTGCCGCAATGCCTCGGCCACCACCGGCAAACCCAAGGCGATGCTGGCAAAAGAGACGAAGGGCGATTCGGACGGCGTCGCCGACATCGCAGGCTGCGCAATTCGCGTCGTCGTCGCCGGAGCGCTCCCAGCAAGATCGCTTGGCGCCGCCGGAAGTTCGTCGCCAGACGACCCAGCGTTGGCGAGCACGAAATCGACACTGCCGAAGCTTTCCAGCGCGCGGTTCACCGCCGCGGGAAGATCGCGGCGATGGCGTAAGATCGAGCGTGTCCCGGGCGACATCTCCGGCAGCATTTCGATCCACGCCGCCGCGTCGAGGCGCGCGATGCGGAGCAAAGGGGCCGCGATCGAAATCTCGTCACCAGCGAACAATCGTACGAGCGCGGCGGGGGGTTCCGCGAACGCGAGCGACCGCGCGCTCGCGGCGCGGGCCGCGGGGGGGACCTGGGTACAAAGCGCTTGGAGTTTGCCGATCGCCGCCGGACTAGGCGCAATTCGCCCGCGCCCGATCAGGTCGACCAATTGCTGCCAGGTCGATCGCGCGCCGAACGGCGTCGCCATATCCGCGGCGAGGATCGTTTCCAGGCTATCATCGAAACGCAAAGCGGCGAAACCCCCGGATACCCGACCACGGATCGGCTCCAGGTCGTAACGATTTCTTAACCCCGCGAACGTCGCTGCGGAACATATCTTTTTGGCACGTCGCAATGTGGGACAATTGCGTTCAGCCGCAATTATCTTATACAAATCATGGTTTGTCGTCGCGATAGGCGATGCGCGGGGGAAACTTTACGCAATGGCATTCGACACGATCGACAAGCGCATTCTCGAGCTGTTGCAGGCAGAGGGGCGGATGACCAATGTCGAACTGGCGGAGCGCGTCGGCCTGACCGCCCCGCCCTGCCTCCGCCGCGTGCGGGCACTCGAGGATGCCGGCGCGATCCGCGGCTACCATGCCGAACTTGACGCCCCGACGCTCGGTTATCCGATCACTGTGTTCGCGATGGTGTCACTGCGCAGCCAGGCCGAGCACGATCTCGCGGCATTCGAGCAGCACGTCGCGACCATTCCCGAAATCCGCGAATGCCATATGCTCAACGGGGAGATCGACTTCATCCTCAAGATCGTGGCAAGCGACCTCAAGAGCTTTCAGGACATCCTGATGACTCACCTGACCCCCGCGCCAAATGTCGCGAGCGTCAAGACGTCGCTCACCATTCGCACCGCCAAGGTATTGCCGGGCGTGCCCGTCAATACCTGACAGGCATCGGCATAAAAAGGGCGGCGCATGGCCGCCCTTTTCGAGATCAGGACGTCCGGATCACGCCGTCGGCGGCGTGAGAACGTAGGTCGTCCAAAGCTTCGCGATATCGAGGTTCGCGCCGCTTTTGACCGCGCCGAACGCCGTCTGAGCGCCGCCCTTGTCGCCCGACATCGCGAGGGCGATGCCGAGATGGAGATTGACCGTATCGGCATCGGTGGCACCTTGCGTCAGCGCGAGACGATATTTCTCCGCCGCCTTGGCATAATCGCGTGCGCCAAGCGCAAGGTCACCCGACCCGATCGCCGTGCTGCTTCCCTTGTCGCCCGCAACCCCCGCCTTGGCCTGGGAATAATAATCCGCGGCCGTGACATTGCCGGCCGGAATCGTGCCGGCGGTACGCGCTTCGTCGATTGCGGCCTTGGCCTCGCCCGGCAAGCCGATTTTCAACGCCGCCGCAGCGTAATCCAACACTTCTTTCTGCCCACCCAAACTGTGCGTCGCGTGCATCAGACGGTAGAGATCGACCAGATTGCGATCGGTGAGGCGCTTCGAGCCGGGACCCTGGAAACCGAACGCGATGATGGCGTCGCGCCAATTCTCCTTGGTTCCGTAGCTGGCCAGCCAGGCGCGGGTCCAGACCAAGGTATTGTCGGCATCGTTGGCATGGTAGAGCCGCGAGATCATGAAGCGATACCAGCTCTCCGGCGCCTTGCGTCCGGCAGCCTCCTCGCCCTTGATCGCGGCCGTCATGTCCGCCGAACCCGCAGCGATATTTTTGGTGTTCATCTCCGCTTGCGCAAGATTGATGAGCAGCAACGGGTCTTGATAACCGGCGTCGCGCGCGCGGGCGAACATCGTTGAGGCAACGTCGAACTGGCGTACATTATACGCCAAACCCGCGCGCGCATAAGAGAATCGGCCGATATCGGTCTTTGGCGTCGATGGGTTGGCAATCAGTGAGTCGAGCGTCGCCGCCTCATCGGTGTAATTACGCTGCGCCTCGGGCAACTCGCCCAATTTGGTGTTTTGAATGCTTAGACGAATAGCGTCTGCAATGTATTTCTCGTCGTCGTTCTTCTTTGCCGCATCCATCTGCGCGAGCGCGGCTTCGGCGCCTGCAAGGTCCCTCGGCGTGGCCGCCAACGCCTTTTGCGCAGCGATGGCCGGCGTGCGGACCGCAGGCGACAGGTTCGGACCCTTGGGCGCCTCTTCCTTCTTGGCGAACGCCGGGGCGGCAACACCCACGCCACCAAGGCCAAGCACCAATGCCACGACGATCGCGGCGGACGAAACCTTCTTCATCGCAAAATCTCCCCTCATCGACGCTATGCGTCGCATGCCACGCCGCTCTACTCACACGATGCCTGACGTTCAAGCGCGCCGCCCTCCTTGCCGCCATTACGTCGAGTAGGATGAACTAGGCCGGAATGGCGCCAATCGCGGCTTGCCAGTGATGAAACTTTTGTCATGATCACGCCACCGCGCCGTCAATCCGTCGGTCGCAGGCTTCCGGCGCTCGGCATCGCGCCGGGGGATTGGGAGAGGAACACGCGATGAAGATGATCCATGCCGCCGCGCTGGCTTTGCTGGCGAGCGCCGCAACGGCCAACGCCGCACCGAAAGCGGCTGCGACGCCCGTATCGACCACGACCAGCGTTAAGGCGACGCCGGCCAAGACCACGGTCAAGAGCAAGGCTGTGACCGCCGCCCCCGCCTCGCCGATGGCGATGCCCGCCAAGACCGTAACGAAGGCGACCACGGTCACACACGCACCAGCCGAGCCGACCGCGACGGTGGCCAAGACCAAAACCGTCCGCAGAACGGCGGCGACACCGACCGGCCGCATGGTCACGACGAAGACGACCACGGGAAAGACGATTACGTACAATTGCTCGAAGTCGGGCAACGCCAACAAGAAGGCGTGTAAATAGGGCTGATAAATAAGGCTGGGAAAATCGCCCCCGCATGCTCGTTGAGAGGCGCGCGGGGGTGGTTTTCGACGTGGTGCTGGGCTAGGGTTGTCGCCATCCCGTAACAAAGCCGAAGGCACCGGAATTGACCGACGAGACCCTGCTCGCCGACCCTAGCGATATTTCCCCCATCTCCATCGTGGAGGAGATGAAGACTAGCTACCTCGATTACGCGATGAGCGTGATCGTCGCCCGCGCGCTACCCGACGTGCGTGACGGGCTGAAGCCGGTTCACCGTCGGATTCTGTGGTCGGCGTCGGAAAGCGGTTTCGTCCACAATCGCCCGTATCGCAAATGCGCGCGCATCGTCGGCGATGCGATGGGTAAGTATCATCCGCACGGCGACAGCTCGATCTATGATGCCTTGGCGCGAATGACCCAGGATTGGTCGATGCGCGTTCCGTTGATCGACGGTCAGGGCAATTTCGGTTCGATGGATCCCGATCCGCCCGCCGCGATGCGGTACACCGAGGCGCGGTTGGCGAAGGTCGCGGGAAGCCTGCTGACCGACCTCGACAAGGACACGGTTGATTTCCAGCCGAACTATGACGGCTCGGAAAGCGAGCCACAGGTACTGCCCGCGCGCTTCCCAAACCTTCTGGTCAACGGCGCTGGCGGTATTGCGGTCGGCATGGCGACCAACATTCCGCCGCACAATCTCGGCGAGGTGATCGACGCTTGCCTCGCCTATATCGATAATGGGGCCATCACCACCGAAGAATTGATGGAAATCGTGCCTGGACCGGACTTTCCGACGGGCGCGATCATTCTCGGACGCTCGGGTTGCCGCAGCGCGTACGAGACCGGACGCGGTTCGGTCGTCGTCCGTTCGCGCTACAAGATCGAGGAAAATCGCGGCGACCGGCGCTCGATCGTGCTTACCGAAATACCCTATCAGCAGGGCAAGAACGCGCTGGTCGAAAAGATCGCCGAGGCGGCGAAGGACAAGCGCGTCGAGGGCATCAGCGACATCCGCGACGAATCCAACCGCGAAGGCGTGCGTATCGTCATCGAGCTGAAGCGGGACGCCACGCCCGAAGTGGTGCTCAACCAATTGTGGCGCCACACCCCGGCACAGGGGTCATTCCCCGCCAACATGCTTGCGATCCGGGGCGGACGGCCCGAATTGCTCAACCTACGCGATATCATCTCGGCATTCGTCCAGTTCCGCGAACAGGTCATCACGCGGCGATCGAAGTTCGAACTCGCCAAAGCGCGTGACCGGGCGCATCTGTTGCTCGGCCTGGTCATCGCGGTCACCAATCTCGATGAGGTGGTGAGGATCATCCGCGGATCGTCGAGCCCGACGGCGGCGCGCGAGGCGTTGCTGACGCGCGAATGGCCGATTGCCGAGATCGCGCCGTACATCCGCTTGGTCGAGGCGATGGACACCGAAGTTACCGGGGACAGTTATAAACTTAGTGACCTACAGGTTCGCGCCATCCTTGATCTGCGTCTTCACCGTCTGACCGCGCTCGGTCGCGACGAGATCGGAAACGAGCTCCAAGGCCTAGCCGATTCGATCGCGGATCTACTCGAGATTCTCGCCAACCGCGTAAAACTCTATGCGGTAATGCGCGAGGAAATGACCGCGGTGCGTGACGAGTTCG
Source organism: Sphingomonas sp. (assembly GCA_039916765.1). Lineage (GTDB taxonomy): Bacteria > Pseudomonadota > Alphaproteobacteria > Sphingomonadales > Sphingomonadaceae > Sphingomonas. The sequence continues at coordinate 1,156 of JBDSKT010000148.1, read as the reverse complement.
CGACGCCGCGCCGGACCGAGATCGCCGCCGCTGCCGACGGGATCGAGGACGAGGACCTGATCGAGCGCGAGGAGATGGTCGTCACCGTCACTGTGCAGGGGTATATCAAGCGCACCACGCTCGACACGTTCCGTGCACAGGCACGGGGCGGCAAGGGCCGTGCGGGCATGGCGACCAAGGAAGAGGACGTCGTCACCGAGTTGTTCGTCACGTCGACCCACACGCCGGTGTTGTTCTTTTCGACCGCCGGCAAGGTCTATCGCATGAAAGTGTGGCGCCTGCCCGAGGGCGGCGCGAATACGCGCGGGCGGCCGATGATCAACCTGCTGCCGCTGGCCGAGGGCGAGACGATCTCCACCGTTCTGCCCCTCCCCGAGGACGAGGCGGAATGGGGCAAGCTCCACGTCATGTTCGCGACCGCGAAGGGTGGCGTGCGGCGAAACTCGATGGACGCGTTCACCAACGTGCCGTCGAACGGCAAGATCGCGATGAAGTTCGAGGGCGAAGACGCCGATGACCGGCTGATCGGCGTGGCATTGCTCGACGAAAGCGACGACGTGCTGCTCGCCACACGGCAAGGCAAGGCGATCCGCTTCGCCGGCGATGACGTTCGCGAGTTCCAGAGCCGCGCCTCTACTGGCGTACGGGGGATGCGGCTGGGGAAGGATGACGAGGTCATCTCGCTTTCGATCCTGCACAAGGTCGGGACCAGCCAGGAAGAACGCGAGGACTATCTCCGCTTCGCTCCCTGGAAGAGCGAAAGGGACGGTTCGCCGGCGATGGCCGGCGATCGCTTCGTCGATCTCGAAGCGCGCGAACAATTCATCCTGACGGTGTGCTCGAACGGGTATGGCAAGCTGTCCTCGGCGTACGAGTATCGTCGTACGGGCCGGGGCGGTCAGGGCATTACCAACATCGACAACATCGAGCGGAACGGCCCCGTTGTCGCCAGCTTCCCCGCCACCAAGGCGCAGCAGCTGATGCTCGTCACGGATCAGGCAAAAATGATCCGCATGCCGCTGACCTCGCTCCGCGTGATCGGGCGGGGATCGGCGGGCGTGAAGCTGTTCGACGTGGCGGACAACGAGCATGTCGTGTCCTGCGCACGGATCGAGGAGCCGGTCGAGGAGGACGAAGGCATCGAGATCGATGGCGT
>JBDSKT010000147.1:0-8340 GCA_039916765.1 Sphingomonas sp. | reverse complement strand
GAAAGAAGAACAAGGGATCGCCGAAATTCCACCAACCCCAACTCGCCACGCTCGTCGATAGCGTTCCGCCCGGCAGCGGGTGGATGCACGAGGTGAAATATGACGGTTACCGCGCGCTGATCGCGGTTGCGGACGGCAAGGCGACGGTGTTCACCCGCTCGGGCCTCGATTGGAGCGACAAGTTCGGGGCCATCGCCGAGGCCGCCGCGTCGCTCCCTGGGACCGCGCTGATCGACGGCGAGATCGTCGCGTTCAAGGACGGGCGGCCGGATTTCTCGACGCTCAAGGACGCGATCTCGAATGCGGGCGACATGACCTTCTTCGCCTTCGACCTGCTCGAACAGGACGGCGACGACCTGACCGGCCTCCCTAACATCCAGCGCAAGGAGCGGCTGCGCGCGCTGATGACCGGCGCCGAGGCGCGGCTGCAATTCTCCGAGCATATCCTGGGGTCGGGCGAGCAATTGTTCGCGACGATGTGCCGCGAGGGATATGAGGGGATCGTGTCGAAGCGCGCCGACGCGCCTTATCTGGGCAAGCGGACCAAGGCGTGGCTCAAGATCAAATGCATGCGGCGGCAGGAATTCGTCGTGGTCGGCTGGTTGCCGAGCGACAAGACGCGCGGTTTCCGCTCGCTGTTGCTGGGGGTGAACGGCCCGGAGGGAATGGTCTATGCCGGCAAGGTCGGCACAGGCTTCGACAACGACATGATGGCAGAGCTGCTGGCGAAGATGAAGCGGATCGAGCGCAAGACGCCGACCGTCACGGCGCCGCGCGCGGCGGTGCGCGGCGCGCATTGGATCGCACCGAAGCTGGTCGCGGAAATCGCCTTCACCGAAACCACGCCCGACGGCGTGCTTCGCCACCCGAGTTTCCTCGGGCTGCGCGAGGACAAGAAAGCCGAGGATGTCGTGGCCGAAGCCTCCCAACCGGTCGCCGATGCCGCGCCGGAAATTCACGTCACGGTCTCCAGCCGCGACCGGCTGATCTTTCCCGATTCGGACGTCACCAAGGGGGAGCTCGCCGATTATTATGCCAAGGTCGCGAGCATCATGCTGCCCTGGACGGCGCGGCGGCCGATCAGCCTGGTGCGCTGTCCCCAGGGGCGGGGGAAGAAGTGCTTTTTCCAGAAGCACGACGCGGGGACCTTCGGCGACCATGTCCGTCATGTGCCGGTGAAGGAGAAGGACGGCGCGACCGAGGATTACTTGTATGTCGATAGCGCAGACGGGTTGGTCGCGTGCGTGCAGATGGGGACGATCGAGTTTCACGGCTGGGGGTCCTCGGTCGATACGCTCGAACAGCCCGACCGCATGGTGTTCGACCTCGACCCCGACGAGGCGCTCGATTTCGATGTCGTCAAGAAGGCCGCGCAGGATCTGAGCAACCACCTCGCCGAGATCGGTCTGGCGAGTTTCCCGATGCTGTCCGGCGGCAAGGGCGTGCATGTCGTCGTGCCGTTGAAGCCCGCGGCCGAATGGCCGGCGGTCAAGGATTTCGCCGATCGCTTCTCGCGCGCGCTGGCCGAGAGCGAGCCCGACCGGTTCATCGCCACCATGTCCAAGGCCAAGCGCAAGGGGCTGATCTTCATCGACTGGCTGCGCAACCAGCGCGGCAGCACGGCGATCATGCCCTATTCGGCACGGGCGCGCAGCGGCGCTCCGGTCGCGGTGCCGGTGACGTGGAGCGAATTGCGCGACCTCGACAGCGCGCATCCCTGGGGGGTGCGCGATGCCGATGCGCTGATCGAACGCGCCAATGGCCGCGCGCTGGCCGGTTGGGGTTTCGCCGACCAGGTGCTGCCCGACCTTTGAGGTGAGCCATATGGTTGTTGCGCGCGGCAGGGCTTTGTGGTCGAGATCGCGGATCGACGGGGGATAGTTCGACCTGATGGCCACCGCCGCGGCACCTTCCTTGCTCGACGCCGGCACGCATGCCGCGCGTTGGATCGCGGATTACTGCGCGCGCGAGCAGCGCGGCGACGTGATGTGCGCCAGCCGCGACGACCCGGCCTGGGCGACGATGTTCCAGGAACTGGCGGGCGCCGTCGGCGACGATCTCGGCCGCGCGCGCGAGCGTGCGCAGCGCCACGCCGCCGACATCGGCACGGGTTTCCGCATCATCGGCGAGGGCGAGGAGCGCGCTTGGCCGCTGTCCCCGGTGCCGCTGTTCATCACGTCCGGCGAATGGGCCGGGATCGCGGCCGGCGTGACTCAGCGCGCCGAGCTGCTCGAGACGATCCTCGCCGATCTGTACGACGATGCGACCCTGGTTTCGCGCGGGCACATTCCGGCGGCGTTGGTCGCCGGAAGTCCGTTCTTCCTGCGCCCGCTCGCCCGTCTTGCGCCGCCCGGGGGGCATCACCTGCATTTCATCGCGGTCGATCTCGGGCGCGGGCCAGCGGGGGAATGGCGCGTGCTTGCCGATCACCTGCGCGCGCCGGCCGGGGCGGGCTATGCGCTGGAGAACCGGCTGGCGATCGCGCGAACGCTGGGGGAGCTTCAGGGGCGGCTCAATATTCAGCGCCACGCGCCGTTTTTCGCCGCCTTTCGCGACGGGCTTGCCGCCGCCTGTCGCCGGGCCGAGCCGCGGATCGGGCTGCTCACGCCGGGCCGGTTCAACCCGAGCTATCCCGAACAGGCGCATCTGGCGCGCTATCTCGGGCTGCTGCTGGTCGAGGGCGCCGACCTCGCCGCGCTGGAGGACAAGCTTTACGTCCGCACGATCGGCGGGCTGAAGCGGGTAGATGCGCTGTGGAACCGGCTCGACCCGCGGATGCTCGATCCGCTGGCGCTCGATACCCATTCGCAGATCGGCGTCGCCGGGCTGATCGACGCGGTGGCGGGCGGAAATGTCGTCGTCGCCAACATGCCCGGTGTCGGCGTGCTCGAATCGCCCGCGTTCGGGGCATTCCTGCCGCGGCTCGCGACGCGGTTGCTCGGCGAGGATCTGAAGCTGCCCAACATCGCGACCTGGTGGTGCGGGCAGGACAAGGAACGCGCGCGGGTAGCGGAGGATTTCGACCAGTTGCTGATCGGATCGGCGTTCGGCGTCGCGCCGCTCGGCCTTCCCGCGTCGGCCCCAATACCCGGCGCGGAGATCGTCGGTGCGGCACGAGCGGCGCTGCTCGCCGACATCGCGCGGCGGCCGCAGGATTATGTCGGGCAGGAGATCGTCCGCCTGTCGACCATGCCGGCGGTGATGGACGACACGCTGGTCGCGCGGCCGTTCACTCTGCGGGTGTTCGCGGCGCGCGGCGCCGATGGGGCGTGGACGGTGATGCCCGGCGGCTTCGCGCGGATCGGCGAGACGAGCGACCCACGCGCGGCGGTGATGGGCGAGGGGGTGCTTTCCGCCGACGTCGCGATCCACGGCGCGGAAGCGGTCGCGCCGGTCTCGCTCCTGCCGCCCGCCGACACCGCGCATGTGCGGCGCAATCCGGGTACACTGCCGAGCCGGGTCGCCGACAATTTCTTCTGGCTCGGGCGATATCTGGAGCGCGGCGAGGCGCTGCTCACGGTGATCCGCGTGATGCTGGGCAATTCGATCGATGCCGATGCCGGCGCCGCGCTCGCCCCCGAGACGGTGGGGCGGCTGGTCGCCCTCGCGGTTGGCGGGAGCGCGGCGCCGCACCCAGCGACGCTGCGTCGTGCCGATCTGTCGGCGTTCGTCCGCCAGGCGCTGGAGGGGGAGGCATCGCACAGCGTGCGCTCGATCAACGGCCTGGCGCGCGCCATCGGCCAGGGATCGCGCGACCGGCTTGCCGCCGACGTGGTGCGGCTGCTCGACGCGCCCTTCCCGGCCAAGGGCGGGATGCTCGAAAAGGCGGGTACGCTACATCGCCGCTATGCCGCGCTGACCGGGCTTTCGGCCGAGCATATGGGGCGCACCGCGGCATGGCGGTTCCACGATCTCGGCCGCCGCATCGAGCGCGCTAGCGCCATCGTTCGCGCCGTTCGCGCCTTCGGCCTGCCCGGCGCGACCGGCGACGATCTCTCGACCCTGCTCGACCTGGCCGATAGCCAGATCAGCTATCGCCAGCGTTATATGACGGGCCTCGCGCGCGTGCCGGCGGTCGATCTGGTCGCGCTCGACCCGGGCAATCCGCGGTCGGTCGCGTTCCAGATCGACCGGGTGTGCGAGCACCTCCGCGCGCTCCCCGTGCTCGGCGACGACGGGATGGACGAGCCGCAACAGGCGCAGGGCGCGGGGCTGGTCGCGATCCTCTCGACCGCAACCGCCGCGACGCTCGACGCGGAGTTGTTGGGGGAGGTCGAACGGCGGCTCTACCGGTTGTCGGAAGCGATCGCGCGGCGCTATTTCCTGCAAGGCGCCGAGCCGTTGCGCGCGGGCGGATTGACGCTCGCATGATCTACGACATCCGCCACGTCACGCGTTTCGATTACGGCGCGCTGGTCAAGTTCGCGCGGTGCAACCTGCGGCTGAAGCCGATTCACTGGTCCGGCCAGAGCCTCGACGCCTACCGGCTAACGGTCTCGCCGTTCGGCCGCACCTTTCCCGCGCGGGCCGAGGCGGGGCTGGCCAACGTCACCCGGCTGGTGATCGACGAGCCGGTGCGCCAGTTGACGATCGAAAGCGTGTCGCGCGTGACGGTCGATCGGCTCGTGCCGATGCCCTCGCCCGGCGACCCGATGCTCGGCGTCATCGCCGCCGAAGCACGGATCAGTCGCGACGCCTCGCCCGCCGGGCCGGCGGCGTATCTGTTTCCCTCACCGCTCATCCCGCTCGATCGCGATATCGCCGAATGGTGTGCCGTCGAGCTCGATCCCGACCGGCCATGCCTCGAAGCCGCGATCGCGCTGGCGCGGCGGATCCAGCGCGAATTCGATTTCGACGCGAACGCCACGCTGGTCGATACGCCGCCGCACGAGGCCTTCGCCGCGCGCAAGGGCGTGTGCCAGGATTTCGCGCAGATCATGATCACCGGCCTGCGCGCCGCGGGCCTGCCCGCCGCATATGCCTCGGGCTATATCCGGACCATTCCACCGCCGGGCCAGCCGCGCCTGGTCGGTGCCGACGCGACGCATGCGTGGGTATTGCTGTGGTGCGGGCGGGCGCTCGGCTGGGTCGGGGTCGATCCGACCAACGGCATCTGGATGGCGGGCGATCACATCATCATGGCGATCGGCCGCGACTATGCCGAGATCGCGCCGATCGACGGGGTGGTGCTCGGCTCGGGTGCACAGAAGATGGCGGTATCGGTCGATGTCGCGCCGCGGGACGAGCCGGTGATCGGGACGCCCGGCACCGCGAAGTCGGGCGCGTAGAATTGCGCATTTTCGCGCGATCCCCCACATAGCGCGCAACGAAGGACGAACGGGGCAAGAATGGCCGATCCATATCAAACGCTGGGCGTGGCGCGGACCGCCAGCGAGGCCGACATCAAGAAGGCGTATCGCAAGCTCGCCAAGGAGCTGCATCCCGATCGCAACAAGGACAATCCCAAGGCGTCGGAGAAGTTCGGGCTGGTCACCAATGCCTATGACCTGCTGACCGACAAGGACAAGCGAGCGCGGTTCGACCGCGGCGAGATCGACGGCGACGGCAACCCGACCGCGCCGTTCGGCTTCGGCACCGGGCGCGGCGGGCCGGGCGGCGGGTTCCAGCCGGGGCCCGGCGGCGGGCAATTCGGGTTCGGACAGGAGGGGCCGGACCTGAGCGACGTCTTCGAGGGGTTGTTCTCGGGCGGACAGGCGCGCGGCGGCGGCAATTTCAGCGGCGGGTTCGGCGGGTTCGGGCGCCGGCCGCAGCCCAAGGGCGCCAATGTCGGCTACAAGCTCACCGTGCCGTTCGCCGACGCCGCGACCCTGAAGGCGCAGCGGATCACGCTCGCCGACGGCAAGACGATCGACCTCAAGCTTCCGGCGACGCTCGACAACGGCACCCAGATGCGGCTCGCCGGCAAGGGCGAGGAGGGACCGGGGGGCGCGGGCGACGCGATCATCACCCTCACCATCCTGCCGCACCGATTCTTCACCCGCGAAGGCGACGACGTGCGGCTCGATCTGCCGGTGAGCCTGTCCGAAGCGGTGCTCGGCGCGAGCATCAAGGTGCCGACGGTGGAGGGAGCGGTGATGCTCACCGTCCCCCAGGGAACGAGCTCGGGCAAGGTGCTGCGACTGCGCGGACGCGGGTTCCACAAGAAGGGCGGGGGCCGCGGCGATCAGCTCGTGACGTTGATGGTCGATCTGCCGGCCGGCGACGATGCGCTCGCGGAATTCGTCAAGGGATGGGACGGGGGCAAAGGGAACCCGCGCAGCAACCTGGGCGTCTGACATTTGGTGCAGGATGTCTCGCCCCAATCCCCCGAGGAACGCGCGAAGCATCCCGAGCAGGCGGCCGACCCGGCGCACCGCACCGGCTGGCTCGCGCCCGCGAGCATCGCCTGGGCCGTCATCAGGCGTGTCGCGATCGGCGTGTTCAACAACGGCTTCATGTATGCCGGCAATCTCGCCTATCTCGCGCTGCTGACGGTCTTCCCGTTCTTCATCGTCGCCGCAGCGATCGCCTCGATCTTCGGACAGAATGAGGAGACCGCGCAGGCGGTCGGCGCCTTCCTCCACGCCGTGCCCGATCAGGTCGCCGAGCTGCTTCGCAAGCCGATCGCCGACGTGCTCGCCGCGCGTACGGGGGGATTGTTGTGGATCGGCGCGCTGATCGGGCTGTGGACCGTGGGCAGCTTCGTCGAGACGCTGCGCGACATCTTCCGCCGCGCGTACGGCGTCACCTTCACACGGCCGTTCTGGCATTACCGGCTGAGTTCGATGCTGGTGATCGTCGCGTCGGTGATCCTCGCGCTTCTGTCCTTCTTGGTCCAGGGCGTGTTGCTCGGCGTGCAAGAATTCATTTACCGCCTGCTGCCCTGGGCCTCCAACGTCGCGGCGTGGATCGGCATCTCGCGGCTGGTGCCGGGGATCGTGATGTTCGGCGCGCTCTACGCGCTGTTCTATTCGGTCACGCCGTCCAAATACCGTTATTCCAAATGCCGCAAATGGCCCGGCGCGCTCTTCACCACGGTCTGGTGGGTCAGCGCGACCGCGCTCGTGCCGATCGTGCTCGCCAAGCTCGGTAGCTACGACCTGACCTACGGCTCGCTCGCCGGGGTGATGATCGCGTTGCTGTTCTTCTACATCGTCGGGCTTGGCGTGACGATCGGCGCCGAACTCAACGCGGCACTGGCGGAAGGCGACCCGGACGCGGTAGAGGGGGCTCCAGTTCAGCAAGGGACGGCAGCGTGACGGGATTGATGCAAGGCAAGCGCGGGCTGATCATGGGGCTCGCCAACGACCGGTCGCTCGCCTGGGGCATCGCCAAGAAACTGTCCGAGGCGGGCGCCGAGATCGCGTTCAGCTATCAGGGCGAGTCGATGGAGAAGCGGGTGCGTCCGCTCGCGGAGCAGCTCGGCGTCGCGCGGCTGTTCGATTGCGACGTGGGCGACATGGCCTCGCTCGACGCGACCTTCGCCGGGCTGGCAAGGGAATGGCCGACGATCGATTTCGTCGTCCACGCAATCGGCTTTTCGGACAAGAACGAGCTGCGCGGCGGCTATATCGACACCAGCCTCGACAATTTCTTGATGACGATGAACATCAGCGTCTATTCGTTCGTCGCGGTCGCCCAGCGCGCCGCGAAGATGATGAACGAGGGCGGGTCGCTCCTGACGCTCAGCTATTACGGTGCGGAAAAGGTCATCCCGCATTACAACGTGATGGGCGTGGCGAAGGCCGCGCTCGAGACCAGCGTGCAATATCTCTCGGTCGATCTCGGCCGGCAGGGCATCCGTTGCAACGCGATCTCGGCGGGGCCGATCAAGACGCTGGCGGCGAGCGGAATCGGCGATTTCCGGCTGATCCTGAAGTGGAACGAACTCAACGCGCCCTTGAAGCGCAACGTGACGATCGAGGATGTCGGCGGCGCGGGGCTGTACCTGCTCAGCGACCTGGCGAGCGGCGTGACGGGCGAGACGCACCATGTCGATGCGGGTTACAACGTGATCGGAATGAAGGCCGAGGACGCGCCGGATATCGCGCTGGTGTGAGCGCGTGAGTTTCAACACCTTCGGTCGCGTCTTCCGCTTCACCACCTGGGGCGAGTCTCACGGTCCGGCGATCGGGGCGGTGGTCGATGGGTGTCCGCCTGGGCTGGCGCTGAGCGAGGCGGATATTCAGCCGTTCCTCGACAAGCGGCGCCCCGGCACGTCGCGTTTCACCACCCAGCGGCAGGAGCCTGATCAGGTTCGCATCCTGTCGGGAGTGTTCGAGGGGCGGACGACGGGGACGGCGATCAGCCTGATGATCGAGAATGTCGATCAGCGTTCGA
>JBDSKT010000146.1:0-6300 GCA_039916765.1 Sphingomonas sp. | reverse complement strand
CGGTCATCGGCTGGCGCTGGCGATCGCCGTGCTTTGCGGCTGAGCGACGTCAGGCTGCGGCGCGACCGGCGGAATGTAGCGCACGAACGGCGGCACGGCATAGCTGAGCCGCACGGCATTCGCGCCTGGCAAGCCAGGGAATTTCGGCCACATCCCTTGCGCCAGCGCCGCTCGGCTCGGCGATGCAGCCCGACCGGTTTGCCCCTCGTAAACCCAATAATTGCGCAGCACCGTGGTGACATAGCCGCGCGTCTCCCAATAAGGGATCGATTCGATGTAAAGCAGGGGATCGCCGCCATCGCGAGCACCGGCGTTCCACAATCCCACTGGCGACGGCCCGGCATTGTACGCGGCGATCACCTTGGGCAGCAGCCCTTGCGTGAACGGCTGATCGCGCAACTGCTCGAGATAGGATTGTCCGACTTCGAAATTGGTGCCGGGGCGGGAAAGGGCGCTCCGATCGAAGCTGCGTCCTTCCTTACGCGCGATATCGGTTGCCGCGCTCGGCATCACCTGCATGAGGCCGTACGCGCCTGCCTTGCTGACGATCGTTGTATTGAACCTCGATTCCTGCAGCGCATGCGCGAACACCAGCGCCTTGTCGACGCGCCAACCTCCGTCGGGGCTCCAGTTCGGCGAGGGGAAACGCGCCTCGACCGGCGGCGCCGCGCCGACGGGTCCATTGTGCGACAGCCAGACCAGCGTGCCCGGCAGGCTCAACGCCGCGGTGAAACGAACCAGCGCAGGGTATTCGCCGGGTTCGCCGATCCGGGCCTGCTGACGAATGACTTCGTCGGCAAGGCCCGTTTCGCCGATCTCGACCAACGCCGTCGCGACCCGAATGTTGGGTCGGCGCGCCAGGGCCTGCCAATCGGCGGACAGGAAGTTTTCAGCTATCTTTCGCGGCTTGTCCTGAATGCCCAATGCCTGGCGCGACAACAGCCCGTAGAACGTCTCGCGAAGCTGCGCCGCATTCTTGAGCCGCCCCTCGATTCGGTCGGGTCGCCCACACGCCATGTCGGCGCGCGCCGCCCAGTACAGCCCCGCCGCGCGCAATTCGACGTCGCTGGCGCGCGCCGCCACGGTTTCGAAAGCTTGTCCGGCCGCGGTGCAGTCATGTTGCCGCCATGCGGCCAGCGCACCAACCCACTGACCTTGCACCGCCCAGTCGCCGTAACCCGTCCCGGCCTTGGCCGCCATCATCCGCGCGTTATTGTCGTCGCCCTGCAGATAATAGATCCACGCGACCTTCTGCTGCCACTCGGTCGTCGCGTCGCCCGACAATCCGGTCATCGATTCGAGCAGCGATTGGGCCGAAGATCCGTCGTCGGCCTTGATGAAGGGCTGCATCCGGATCGCAAGTTCGCCCGCCACCATGTCGCCGGCCACGGTCCGCGCCCGCGCGCGTTGCGGCGCTCCGTTGATCCACGTCAGCGCATGGGCTTCGGGCAGGGGCGGAAGGCCGATGCCTCCGCGCGACGCGGCGAGCGTCGCGATCTGCTGCGCCTGGGGTAGCTCTGGTGCGTCGGCGAGCAGCTTCATCAGCGGCTCAAGATCGGCCTTGGGCGACCCCTTGGCGGTGAGCATTTCCGCGCGCGCGACGGCGTGGAGGGGGCCAGGTGTCATCGAATCGAGCTGGAGCTGCGCGTCCTGCCAGCGTTGGTCGCGGATCGCCTGGAATACGGTCCGATATCCCTCCCGCTGCGCTGGATCGAGTTGAGGGGGAATGGTCGGCGAAACGGCGGTCGTCGCATAGTCGGCCGCAGCGATAAGGACGGGATTGGACGCAGGATCGGCGGGAGCAGCGTGCGCGGCCATTGGCGCGAAGGCGAAGGTACAGGCAAGCAGCATCTTAACCGTCACGATTGCAGTCCCCCGATCAGCATCTGCAAGTCCTTCCAGGCCTCCGCTTTCATCGCGGGGCGTTCGAGCAAAAGACGCGGATGGAAGGTCGCGACGGCGAGCGTGCGCGTCCTGTCCGACCCATCGTCATTCGTTCGCTCTACAGTCCCACCTTCTAGGTTAACGGCGTGTAAACTTCCCCGGGCCGGGGCGACGTCCGCCCCGGTGATCGCACGACTCGGCGCATTGCCGAGCAGCAGCAGCCGTTTGGGTGCCGCAAGCGCGACGTGATGCCGCAGGATTTCGGCCTGTCGCTCCTCGATCTCGGGCGCGATCCGCCCGGCGACGGGGCGCTTGGTGCACAGTGCCACAAGATAAGCGGACGACCGATCGAGCCCGATCGCGGCGAGCATTCGATCGAACAGCCGGCCCGCCGCGCCGCTCATCAGTACGCCGCTCTCGGCATCCTCACGTTCGGGCAGGTCGATCACGATCATCAACGGCGCACCCGCGACGCCTTGCGCCGCCACCACAGGACCTGGCCAGAGCGCCTCGGGCGCATCCGGACCCGTTCGCCACTCGACAAACGCCTCCAGCGTATCGGGCAGCGGCGGAGCAGTGGGTGCCTCGTCCACCACGCCAGCAGGGACCGGCGCGCGATCGGCCGCCACCGCTTTCGCCAACCAGTCGCGCGGCGTCTCGTCTGCGATCGTATCGACCCCGGCGTCGATCCACCACGCAACGGCGCTCGCCACGGCATCGTGCCAATCGGTAATCTGATTTGCCCCCATCACCATCGCTTAGAGTCCCATGTTGACGGCACGGTCAATTCGCTGGCACCGCAGCACGGACAGACCGTGGCCGGGCTGCGACGACAGGTGAGTCCGCTACCGGTTGGGAGACGATGATGAGCGAACGCGAATCCATGCCGTACGACGTGGTGGTGGTCGGCGGCGGCCCGGCGGGCCTGGCGGCGGCGATCCGCCTCAAGCAATTTGGCGCCGAACGGGGTGCCGATCTGTCGGTGTGCGTGCTCGAAAAGGGTTCGGAAATCGGCGCGCACATCCTCTCCGGCGCGGTGATCGATCCCAAAGCGCTCGACGAGCTCGTTCCGGACTGGCGCGACAAAGACTGTCCGCTCGCCGAGGTGCCGGTCAACGACAACCAGCACTGGATCCTGACCAAAGCCAAACGCTTCGGGATGCCGCATTTCCTCACCCCGCCGTTCATGCACAACAAGGGGACGTACACGGGCAGCCTCGGCAATCTCTGCCGCTGGCTGGCAGGGCAGGCCGAAGCGCTGGGCGTCGAGATATTTCCCGGTTTCGCGGCGGCCGAAATCCTGTTCAACGAAGACGGGTCGGTAAGGGGCGTCGCCACTGGCGACATGGGGGTGGCCCGCGACGGTACGCACAAGCCCGATTATCAGCCCGGCCTCGAACTCCACGCGAAATATACTTTCTTCGCAGAAGGTTGCCGCGGTCATCTCACGAAGGAAATCATCAAGACCTTCGATCTGGCGAAGGACAGCCAGCCGCAGGTCTATGGCCTTGGCATCAAGGAGTTATGGGACATTGACCCGGCACGTCACGCACCCGGGCGCGTCATCCACACCCAGGGCTGGCCGCTAAGCGAGAGCGGATCGAACGGGGGCGGGTTCCTATACCATCAGGCGAACGGGCAGGTCGCCCTCGGGTTCGTTACTTGGTTGAACTATTCGAACCCGTATCTTTCGCCGTTCCACGAGATGCAGCGCTGGAAGACCCATCCTGCGATCGCCGAAATCCTGAAGGGCGCCAAGCGCGTATCATACGGCGCGCGCGCGATCAGCGACGGCGGCCTTCAATCGATCCCCAAACTCGTCTTTCCCGGCGGAACGCTGGTCGGGGACAGTGCAGGTTTCCTCAACGTGCCGCGAATCAAGGGCACGCACACGGCGATGAAGTCGGCCATGATGGCGGCCGAGGCGGCGGTCGAGGCGATCCTGTCGCAGCGCCAGTCGGACGAACTGACCGCCTATCCACAAGCATTCGAGACGAGTTGGGTGAAGAAGGAGTTGTCGATCGTCCGCAACGTCCTGCCGCTGGTCGAACGATTTGGGGAGGCGCTCGGATCGGGACTGGCCGGCATCACGATGTGGCTTGAATATTTCGGGCTCAAGATGCCCTTCACCATGAAACACCACCCCGATCACAAGAGCCTGTGGCGCAAGGACCAGGTCAAGGCGATCGCTTATCCCAAGCCGGACGGGATATTGACCTTCGATCGTCTGTCGTCGGTGTTCCTGTCGAACACCAATCATGAGGAAGACCAGCCCGTTCACCTCACGCTCAAGGATCCGAACATTCCGGTCGAATACGACTTGCCGATGTATGACGAGCCCGCGCAGCGTTATTGTCCGGCAGGCGTATACGAGATTGTGGGGCAGGAAGAGGGCGACCCGAAATTCGTGATCAACGCGCAGAACTGCGTCCACTGCAAGACGTGCGACATCAAGGATCCAACGCAGAACATCACCTGGGTGGTGCCTGAGGGGGGCGGGGGCCCCAATTATCCAAATATGTGACGCGCCGTCCAAAGTGCCGCTGAGCGGCATCGCTGATCAAGGCGGGTCCGGCCACCGACGTCACAAGCGCGTCCTACGATACGGCTTCGCGGTGGCGCGCGTAATGGACCAGGAACGATGATAACCGAACTCGCGCCCGCCAAGCTTAATCTCGCGCTTCATGTCCGCGCGCGACGGAATGACGGCTATCATGAGATCGAGACGTTGTTCGCGTTCTGCCGCGATGGCGATCGGCTGGAGGTGGAAGAGGCCTCGGCCGACGCGCTGACGATCGTCGGGCCGTTTGCCACCGGGCTTTCGAGCGACGACAATTTGGTGTTAGCCGCCCTTTCCGCGATGCGCCGTTTGGCGCCTGGCGGCATTCCTCCACTGGCGAACACGTTGACCAAGAATCTTCCGGTCGCGGCCGGGATCGGCGGCGGCTCGGCGGATGCGGCGGCGATGATCCGGGTGCTCGACCGACAATATTCGCGTCTCGGCGATAATATCGAGCTAGCGCGGGCGACTGCGTATCTCGGGGCGGACGTCGGTGCTTGCGTCGTCGGCGGGACGCGGATCGGCCACGGCGTCGGGGCGGATCTCGGCGCCTCGCTCGATGATCTTGCCGGCTGTCCCGTCCTCCTCGTCAATCCGCGCGTCGCGCTGGCGACCGGTCCGGTGTTCGCTGCGTGGGACGGCGCGGACCGCGGGCCGCTACCCGTCGGCACGGCGCGAGAGATCGCGACCGCCGGCCGCAACGATCTTGAGGCGCCGGCGCTTCGATTGTGCCCGGCAATCGCCGACGTACTGGCCGCGCTGAGCCGGACCGATCCCTGGCTCAGGCGAATGTCGGGTTCAGGCGCGACCTGCTTCGCGCTGTACGACAGCCCTGCCGCGCGCACGTCTGCGGCGCACGCCATCGTCGCAGAGTATCCCGGCTGGTGGTGTCTTGAAACGATGCTCGCGTGACACACCGCACATTCGCGAGAGACCGCCACGCGTATGACGTCGTCCTTCAGCATACGGTCACGATCAGGCGCGGCGTGTCAGCCGTCCCGCAGCGTGCCCGGACCGCGCGTAATCCTCGGCATACCAGACGGCACCCGCTCCCCTCACCAAGGCGCTGATGGGGGCCGTGGCTCGCGATTATGGGTCCGGCGGGCTGTGGCGCTATTCGCGCACCGTCGGTCCTGAGTATAAGGGTGCGGTCACGGATCTTGGAGCAGCGGCCGAAACCATGTCTACGCGGATATCTAGCGCCACGTTGCTGCCGCTGTTGCTCGCCGGGTGCGGCGAAGGGAAGCACGATCACGCCGTACTGGCCAAGGTCGAGGCGGAACAGCGCGACGCCGCTGAGGCCAAGGGCGAGATTGCGTGCGCCCAGAACGGCGCGCACGACTTCGCGCGGGTCTGCACCGTCGATCGCGAGCATGGCCGGGACGGGCTGATACTCACCGTCCGCCGCCCGGATGGCGCCTTCCACCGCTTGCTGGTTACGCGGGACGGTCGCGGCGTGATCGCGGCCGACGGCGCGGAAAAGGCGGTGGTGACGGTGATCGGCACGGCCGAGATCGAGGTAGCGCTGGGCGGCGACCGTTATCGGTTGCCGGCGACCGTCGGCGCCAATTCCCCCAAGCCGTCATGACGCCAATCGCCGGAAAACCCGTCTTGACCACCGCTGAGATGCGCGCGGTGGTGGAGCGTGCGGTCGCGGCGGGACCGAGCGTGTCGTCCTTGATGGAGCGGGCGGGGGCCGGCGTGGCCGAGGCCGTCCGGCGCCTCGGCTCGGGCGCGGCGGTGCTCGTGATATGCGGGCCGGGCAATAATGGAGGGGACGGCTATGTCGCCGCGCGGATCTTGCGTGCGGGCGGCATTAACGTGCGCGTGGCGGCAAGCCGCGACCCGGGGACCGA